>JAQVLL010000030.1 GCA_028704195.1 Smithellaceae bacterium | reverse complement strand
CCGGAAGATCCGGCCATGATCCAGTTTACCGGGGGGACAACCGGTTTTCCCAAGGGTGCACTTTTGACCCACGGGAACCTGGTTGCAGCCTCTTTTCAGGCCGGCATGTGGGCGGCGCCCGGTGTGTATTCGCCCCATACCATGCCGCAACAGGAACGCAGTGTTCTGGCGGTGCTTCCGTTGTTCCATGTCTATGGAAATATTTATGCCATGAACTGGGCGTTTTTCAGCTGCGCGACACAGATCCTGGTGCCGCGGTTTGATATTGATGAAATCCTGGATACGATTGTCAAGGCCGGCCATATTGTGTTTTTCCCCGCGGTGCCCACGATGATTACCGCCATTGTCAATCATCCGAAAGCGGCAAGCCTTGACCTGGGGAAATACATAGGACTGCTCAGCAGCGGCGGCGCCCCGATGCCGCTGGAGCTCATTGAACGCGTCATCGATCTGGGCATTATCTTCAATGAAGGATACGGGCTTAGTGAATCAAGCTCGGTGATTACCGCGAATCCTTTTGGTTACACCAAGGTTGGCTCCATCGGTATTCCGATGGCGGACAATGATTTTCGCATTGTGGATGTGGAAAACGGCGTGGAAGACGTCAAGCCCGGCCAGTCCGGAGAATTGATTTTGAAAGGCCCGACCATCATGAAAGGCTACTGGAACAATCCGGCCGAGACGGACAATCAGCTCAAGGACGGCTGGCTCTACACAGGCGATATTGCGCAGGCGGATGAAGACAGTTTCATCTTTATTGTGGATCGCAAAAAAGACATGATCATTGCCAGTGGCTTCAATATTTATCCGCGCGAAATCGAAGAGGTCCTCTATGAACATCCGAAAATATCCGAAGCGGTGGCCATAGGCATTCCGCATGACTACCGCGGCGAGACCGTAAAGGCCTTTATCGTTTTACAGCCGGGCGAGACGGCCACCGAACAGGAAATCATCGATTTCTGCAAAGTCAAACTGGCCCCCTACAAAGTGCCCAAGATTGTGGAGTTCCGTGATACCGTGCCCAAGTCCCCCGTGGGCAAAATTCTGCGCAAGGTCTTGCGGGATGAAGAAATGGCAAAATTAAAAAATAATTCATAGGACAAGGAGGGAGAACAATGAAATCTGAAGATGTGAAAAAGATAGCCATGATCGGAGCGGGTGACATGGGACACGGGATTGCGGCTTCCTTCCTGCTGGGAGGCTATAACGTTGTCCTGCGTGACATTGAACAGAAATTTGTTGACAAAGGGGTTGCGGGAATCATCAAGAGCCTGGATAAATTGAAAGAGAAAGGCAAAATAGCACCGGATATTTATGCTCAGGCGCTGGTGCGCCTTACTCCGATGGTTGATTTACAGGAAGCCGTCAAAGAAGCGGATTTTATTATTGAGGCTGTTCCTGAAAAGCTGGATCTTAAAAAGAGCGTATTTGCGGATCTGGACAAATTTGCCCCCAAACACGCCATTCTGGCGTCGAACACGTCCAACATGAGCATTACGGATATCGCCGCCGCCACGAATCGGCCGGACAAGGTGATCGGGTATCACTTTTTCAACCCCGCCATTCTGATGAAGCTAGTGGAAGTCATTAAGGGGAAGGATACGTCTGACGAATCCATTCAGATTGGTTATGATATCGCCAAAAAAATCAAAAAAGTTCCCGTCATCGTGAAAAAAGACTCTCCCGGATTTATCTTCAACCGTGTGAACGAACCCACGTTGCTTTTGCTTTCCAAAGTTCTGGAAGCAGGGCACCCGACGCCGGAGGAGTTTGACGCTGCCTTCAAACCTCTGATGGCGATGGCGCCATTCGAGCTGGTGGACTATGTCGGGATTGACGTGGCTGTGCATGGCCTGGAGTATTTTGCTTCGGTGCTTTCCAAGGATTATAAACCTTCGAAAGCGATCCTGTCGTATCTGAAGTCCGGTAATCTGGGCAAAAAAACAGGGAAGGGTTTTTATGACTGGTCCAAGGGAAGACCTTCCATTGATCTGGCAAAAGCCACAAAGGAATTTGATATTAATCAGCTGATCGCCCTCCAGGTCAACGAAGCGACCAAACTGCTGGAGGAAGGGGTTGTGGACGATCCTAAAGAGATTGATCTGGCGATGGCCAACGGCGGCGGTTCGCCTTTTGGACCCTTTGCACTGGCTCAGGGTATCGGTTACCCCGAACTGGTCTATAAACTTAATGAACTGCATAAGAAATTCCCTCTGGATATATTTAAGCCAACCAAAACGTTGAAGGCAGGCAAAATCAAGCTGTAAAATTGAAGTATGCGTCTCTCTTTTGTATCCCCCGGCCGGCCGTTGTCCGGTAAGCCGGGGGATAGGACACCCGGGGAGGATGCTCCATGTGCGGACGATTTGTTTTGATCACCGATTTATCGGTTATCGCCGAAGAATTTGGAGTTCACGATGTGTCCGTGCATTTTTCTCCCAGCCGCAATGTTAGTCCCGGCCAGCACATTCCCGCTTTTCTCCGGCGCGACAATCAAAACATGATGGTGACTTACCTGTGGGGGTTGATTCCTTTCTGGGCCAAAGATCCGTCCATCGGCGCAAAACTGATTAATGCCAGGGCCGAAACCGTGGCGGAGAAACCCAGCTTCAAAAACGCCTTTCTCCAAAGAAGATGCCTTATTCCCGCCGACGCCTTTTACGAATGGAAGAGTGAGGGTAAAAAGAAAATTCCTTATACCTTTTCTTTGAAATCAGGCGCACCATTTGTTTTCGCAGGTCTTTATGAGCAGTGGATTTCTCCGGATAAAAAAACCGTGGAAACCTGCACCATCATCACGACCCGGGCCAACGGGGTTGTCGCGCCTGTTCATGACCGTATGCCGGTAATCGTTCCGAAAGTGGCACAGGAACTCTGGCTGAATCCGGAAATCAAAGATCCCTCCCGCCTGCTGGATATTTTAAAACCCTATCCGGAAGAAGAACTGGTTTGCAAACCGCCTGACTTTTAATCAACCGGATACATCCGGATATAATCATCATAACTTTTGGGTATTTCAGGATAAAGTTGTTTTATTCAGCGCCTTTCGATAAAGATTGGTGCCGTGTCCGCGTTCCTGGAGGATGTGTGCATAATTTCCTTGCATGAAAGATGAATAAACTGTTAAGGAGCGCATGCAAGAACCCGTAGAAAGGACATTTTCTCATTTCCGGTTCAATGAGGATGCCGCGGCGACAGGTGGAAAAAGACAAAAAGCGCAATCCATCCACCCGCAAAGCTGTTTGGCCCCGGGCCTCACGGGAAGCAGGTTCGGTCAGTAAAAGCAATGCCTGAACCGGAAATGGAACGATACAGAAAAAGAAATGAGCTTCAAAGGCATTGTAAAGGTTATTCGCATTCCTTTTCTGATTTTAGCGCTGATTCTGGGTATTCTGGGGACCGCTGTTGCCTGGTATGAATCAAGACTCTTCGGTTCGCCGTTTAACCCCGGTTATGCGGTGCTGGCCACCTTCGGCCTTCTGGTTGCCCACGCGGCGGTCAATATCTTTAACGATTATTTTGACGCCCGCAGCGGATTGGATTATAAAACCCGCCGAACTCCCTTCAGCGGAGGAAGCGGCGCTGCACCGGAAGGTTTGTTGACTGTTCCAGAGGTTTTGTGGCTGGGAATTATCTGCCTGCTTATCCTGATTCCGATGGCCGTGTTTTTTGTGCTGAAATCGGGCTGGATGCTTTTACCGCTTTTGGTACTGGCCGCTCTTCTGATTATCTTTTATACCCCTGTCATCCTGAAAATGGGTTACCCGGAGTGGTCAGCCGGCCTGGGATTGGGGATTCTACCGGTGATGGGCGCTTATTTTGTTCATACCGGCGCATATTCGGTAAGCTCTTTCATCGCTTCCATGCCTTCATTTTTCCTTGTGCATAACCTGCTTTTACTAAACGAGTTTCCGGATGTCCAAGCAGACGTAACGGTGGGAAGGCGGACGCTGCCGATCATTGCCGGAAAGAAAAAAGCGGCTTATTTTTTCTCTCTGGTTACCCTGCTTGTTTATGTCTGGATCGTCTGGGCGGTCATCTGTCATTACATGCCTGTGTTCACTCTTTTGTCGTTTCTGACATTGCCCCTGGCCTTCCAGGTCATCAAGGGATCCTTCAGGTATGACGAACGGGTAAACTTTCTCAAGGCTATGGGGCAAAATGTTTTGCTCGTTCTTGTGACGCAGGCACTGATTGCGGCGGGATACGTTTTAAGCGGGATCTTTCTGAAGTGACATGGATCAACACACCGGAGCAAAATTGCAAAAGTGAATCGAAAAAATAAAATTTGAAAGGAGATCGAAATTTGGAATATTATTTAACGCTGTTCAAAAACGGTTCATTTAAAATCTATAAAAATAAACAGAGTCCGGGGCGAATGGAAGAAGGCGCAAGGCAATTTGTCTGCTCCAGCAATGTGACGGTGCAGGATTTATACATCTGGGTTGCCAATGGTTATAAAAAGTTAAATACCGTTCGGGAAATTGAACGATAATGGCCGGCTCATCACTTACAGGATACCTGTTTAGTGCAGCCTGAACAGCTCGTATTGATAGGTAAGCTGATAGCCCTTTTCCCTGAATAATTTCAGGCAGGCATTGGCAACCCCATTATCATAAAGAATCCCCCTGTTTTTCTCGATCTCTTGAAGAGCCGCATCCAGACCCAGTGCAGCACGATAAGGACGGTGAGTAGCCATAGCCTCCACAACATCGGCCACGGCAAGAATGCGGGCCTCCATAAGAATTTCATCCCCTTTCAAATTTCGCGGATAACCAGTGCCATTCATCCGTTCGTGATGCTGATGGACGATTTCCGCGAGGGGCCATGGGGAGTACACATGCTTCAGCATCTCGTACCCGTCATGAGAGTGTTCTTTAATCATGGATATTTCAATGTTGTTCAACGGGGTAGGTTTGGACAAAACATCCGATGGGACCGATATTTTTCCTATGTCGTGGATGGAACTTGCCATTCGGATTCCTTCAATTTTATCGGCGGGAAGTCCCTTCTCCTTGGCGATGGCCAGGGCCAGATTGGAGACCCTTTTCTGATGTACGGCCGTGTATGGATCTCTGACTTCTGATGCCATGCCCAATACCTGAATCGTTGTTTTAATGGACTGACTCAGGTTTTTTAACAGTTCATGGAGTTTCTCTTCCGCTTTCCTGCGCTCGGCGGTATCTTTACTGACTCCCATGACAGCCGACCCGCCAGCGTAATCGATGACCGTTAGATTAATGATGGCATCCACCCTCGTCACACCGTCTTTCTTAACCAGGCTGAAGTCATATTCACTGTGAGCAGGATTCCCCTTGATCCTCAGGGCATGGTGGTCCGTCACCAGAACCTGGTATTCCGGCGCTATAAAATCTTTAATGTCTCTACCGATTAACTCCTGTGCGTTGTAATCCATTACTTTGGCGAATCCTTCATTGGCATAAAGTATGTTACCATCCCTGATAATGAATATACCATCCTGTATACTTTGAACAAGTCCTTTGTACTTCTCTTCAGGTGCACTGAGAACATCTTCCGTATTTTCCTGTTCTACTTTTTCCGGAGTTATCTTTTTCATTTATTTACCCTTATTCGTGTCAGTTGAGGTTGCGCACCGCTTTTCCAATACGATTTTCATTTTCAGGTACAAATATTTCAGACAAGTTAGCAATCAGTGTGCCATTGATGATCTTTCAATAGAATTCATGTTGTATGGTATTGTTATTGTTAATTTTAATTATATTCTTTTAGAAGGATTTATTTTTTATTTCTTAGAAAAAGCCAGTTACGCAACTAAAAACGTTGGTTCATTATGAACCCTTGATTGTTTTTTGAATGGGTATATGTGCGTAACAATTATTAAATGATAAAAAGAGGGAAAAGTGCTCGTTGACGCGCAAGTTCACACGTTTCCTGCGTGATAAACGTTGAAGATCACGTGGGGGGATGATTTACAGAAATCAGATGTCCATCGTTCTTATATGAGGCGCCACAAGATATAAATGATCAGCCCGACAAAGAGAAGGATTTCACTGTACATCCAAATCTTGCCTTTGCGTCGTTCGATGAATATGACCTGATCACGAGAGCGCCGATCTCTATGGGGATATGCGGGTTTCATCCTGTTCCTCCTGGATTGATTTTGTACCAGCAATAAAAAGCATTCTTTACATGACCTGTTTGTTGTATTTATACCATAAAATCAGGTCGGAAGTCATCCTTTAATCCCCCTCACGCGGGACGAGCGGATGAAATCATCATGAAACACCGTTTTGCATTCATATGATTTTTTTTCGTAAAAATGCATTCATCATTTTATGCCTCAATTCATGACGGATGATGATGGAATATGATGAGGGGAGACGTGACCGGACGCATGCAAAATATACATGGAAATTTCTCAATATTTCTTATATTTAAGATTCACAAATTTTCAATAATCAAAGAATACGGATGAATGGACATGAGCAAATACTGGAGTAAAACGGCAAAAAGAATCAGGCCTTATATTCCCGGAGAACAGCCGAAAGACCGTAAGTATATCAAGCTGAACACCAACGAAAACCCTTATCCACCCTCTGCCAATGCTATCAATGCCATCAAGCTTGCTGCCTGTGACACCCTGCGGCTTTATCCTGATCCTTCAGGCGATGCCCTGAGAGATACGATTGCCCGATACATTCGCCTCAAAATGGGAAATGTGTTTATCGGCAACGGCTCCGACGAATTGCTGGCATTTTCCTTTCCCGCCTTTTTTGAGCCTGAGGGTCCGCCAGTGCTTTTTGCGGAGATAACGTACAGTTTCTATCCGGTTTATGCGGAGTTTTTCAACATTCCTTACCGTTTGATTGGGGTCGATGATGAATTTAATGTTTCTGCCGAAGATTACTTTCAGGAAAATGGAGGAATCATTATCGCCAATCCGAATGCCCCTACAGGGAAAGGATTATCGCTTACAGATATCAGGAAAATTCTGGAAAAGAACAAGGATCAAGTGGTCATTATCGATGAGGCGTATATTGATTTCGGCGGAAAATCCGCCGCCTGCCTGATTGACGATTATTCAAATTTGCTGGTCATCCGGACGTTGTCCAAATCGCATTCGCTGGCAGGGTTGCGGGTGGGCTACGCCTTGGGGAGCGAAGAACTGATTGAAGGGATGATCAGGGTCAAAGATTCGATCAATTCCTACACGGTTGACCGCCTTGCCCAGGCCGGAGCGCTTGCAGCCATTCAGGACGACGCATATTTTCAGGAAACGAGATCGAAAATTATCCGGACCCGTGAACGTGTGTCGGCAAAACTCAAAGATTTTGGTTTCCTTGTCATTCCTTCAGAGGCGAATTTCGTTTTCATCAGCAGCCCGCAGTATCCCGGACGCATCCTGTTTCAACGGTTAAGGGACGAAGGAATTCTTGTGCGATATTTTGACAAGCCTAAAATTGACAACTTCCTTCGGGTGACCATCGGGACAGATGAGGAAATGGACTGTTTTCTGGAGATTATAGGATTGATTTGCGGCAAGACATGATTCAATCCCGCTGCTGTCCGACGAGTGTTGATTCTCCGTGGCTTGCTGCGAGGTAATCGCTTGGCTCTGCCCTGAATATGAGCGTATCCATCGGATGTTCTCCGGTTATTTGTCCCAGAAATGATGCGCTGCTTCCTGTTCTTTGATCAGAGCGTCTTCCACTTTTTTTCGGAGTGATTCAAACTCATCATCGTTCATTTTTTCGGGAACCAAAAAGGTTGAGCCGAATCGGACGAGCATTCTGCTGAATGGCTTGGGAACCATGAAACGATCCCAACTCTTCGCTGTCCATGCTTTTTCATAAGAAACAAGGCCAAGAATGATCACTGCGTCAGCGTCCCGGGCCAATGCGATTAGACCTGGTTTAATGACGCGGGGTGGTCCGTTAGGGCCGTCAACAATATGGACTCCAATGGGGTCTTTCCTGAGTCCTTCCACCATCGCTCGAAGAGCCTGCCTGCCGCCCCTGGAACTCGATCCCCGGACCGGTTTCCATCCAATGTTCTGGACAACCTTGGAAATGAAATCTCCGTCACGACTCTGGCTGATCATGACGCAGGGGGTCAAATTGAACATCGGGGGAACAAAAAAGCCTCCAAAAAAGCGCTGATGCCAGACGCCAATAATTACCCGTCCCCCGTTTTCCGCGTGATTGAGGACCTTTTCAGAATTTTCGACCTGAACGCTGATGGTTTTCGTATAGAGATTCAGCAGAAAATAGATCACGGAAGTCAGCACAGAGTTTAAAAAAAAGTATTTAATTTCCTTTGAAAAGGACATGGGAATGTCTCCTTTTACGGCACGTTTTTCTATTGATCATTTGTTTTGCAGGCAATGTAGCACAAAATGATTATTTTAAAAATATGAACTCGCTTTACAGCCTTCCAGGCGCTTGAGCTCGCGCTCCATCTTATTGATGGTATCTTCTTTGGCCTTAAGCAGCCGTTCCTTCGTGCGGATGGTGGTTTCAGCCTCTTCTTTTTCTTTTTTGTGATTTTCTTCGAGGGTTTCGAGGAGCGATTGAATTTCATCGGCATGCTCGGCATCCACCGGGATGGTTTCGCCGTTAAAAACAATGGCATTTTCGGACAAATTGACCAGTTTTTCGTCGGCCGCCATTCCTAAATACTTGATTTTATTAAATGTGACTCCTGAGAAATTGGACAGCGTGTCCAAAAATTCCTGCCGGAAGGGCGCGATATCTTCCAACGAACGATCCATTGTGCGTCTATTGATTCCGACGTGTTCACAAAATTGTTCCCACGTGATGCCGAAGCGCTCGCGATATGCTTTCGAGTCCTTCACTTTCTTGAGCATTACCAGGTTAAAAAATTCCGCCTGCGATTTGAAAAAATTCGTGGCTTTGATTTTACCGGCCATCTCGTAAATATTTGCGATGGCCTCTTCCTTTTCGCGCTGTGTCTGTTCAACGCTTTTCTCATGCTCACGCTTCATGATTTCTGTTGTCCGCGCTGAATCATCCTGCGATTTACTCACCAGTTCCGCTTCTCGTTTTGACATTTACTCCTCCTGCAATTCTGTTAATTGTTTATTGATAGCGTCTCGCTGGGCCTCCAGCGCCGCAACTTTTCTCGCCCGAAGTTCGGATATGCGCCCGCCGAGGATGTATCCCGTTCCTATCTTTGTGACCCAGCGCAGCTCTTCCATCGTGCCGATCTGCCGGAAACAACTGTCCACGCTGAGCCCCGTTGCCCGCGCCATATCGGCGATAGAAACAGGCTCTTTTGTCGCACCGATGAATCCCATGATCGCGTCCGCCGCGACCAGCACTTCAATTTTCCTGCAACTCTTTGGTGCCATTCCTTCACCTCCCGTTATTTCGATTCCATTTCTTTCAAAAACACTAACCGCTTGCGCTTTTCTGTCTGCTTGCGGGTAATTTCTTCCTCAATGCGCTGGATCTCCGCCCTCAACGCTTCCGGCCCCGGCAGCACGAACACACCGACAGGCTTGCCGAGCATCCTGATAGGCTCACTGCATCCGACCGCCTCACAGAACGCCGGCAAAAAAATAGCCGGGAAGCGGTGCCCTTCTTTAGATTCCGCCGTCCAGCTATCGAGCATGGTTTTTGTTATTTCCTGTCCTGTTAGCTCCGACATCCGCGCCGCAACCTGCCAGCGTGATAGATGGGAAATTTTCAGCGCCTGGCTAATGGCCTCACGGAACTGGCGATCAATGTCGAAACTTCCCGCCGGCCGCGAACAGGTGTTTTCTTCCTGATAATTTTTCAGAATGTCGAAAAGAGATGCCTGGTTGATGTCTATTTTTTGTTTGATTTTAGCCATTGCAAACCTTTCTGTTTTTGATATGATCACAACGGTTTAAATTTATGCGGCTTTGTCCGGCCAGAGTTCTTCCACTGGCATACCCAGGGCTTCAGCCACAGCCTGTCGGACCAAACGGATCTTCGGCCCGTGTTTTTTGGTTCCACCACGCTTCCGGGTTACAACCTGGGACACCAGCGGGCGGGAGACGCCGACTTTATCGGCGATTTCATCCTGCCTGATCCCGTGGATAAGCAGTAATGCGCTGATATAACGCGCTCCGTCTTTGTTAATTTTAGTTAATTGATTAACGTTCATGGTGGTTTTGTAAAGTATTGCTTTATGAATGTCAAGGAGAAATTTATATATGGGCATAAAATATTCACTTATAGTTGATAAACTAAAAAAAGCTTTCAATGCCAAAAATGATGCAGCCCTCGCGCGATGTCTTATGATAACCCCTCAAGCTCTTTCGGGATTTAAGAAAAACGGTGAATTTCCTACAGATTTAGTGGTAAAATATGCTCATCGATATAAACTATCACTTGATGATTTATTATTTGATGGCACGTATCGTTCAGAGGAGGAGGAAGCGACGGAATCGTCTGTTATTTGCGACCAGAAATCAGTCTACAAACCTCCCGGTGCGGATGCTTTGTTTAATTCAGATCAAAAAATTAATATTGAAGAAGCAATGGGAAAAACCTATAAAGTTCTTAACGCCGGTACTGCTCTGTCAGTCGCCTTATATATGAACATTCAGCAATTCGCCGCAGCCCTGGATACCGGCCAGGCATTAAAAATATGCCAGGATCAAATGAAAGCGATGCAGGAGCAAATCGACACGCTAAATGCAAAAGTTGATCGACTATCAGCTCCGTCTACAACCGAGCGGCAGGGCGATGGCTCGGAAAAAAAGGCAATGTAATTTATTTATAGGGGATTTATGAAAAGAAATTATTTCATTATATGTATATTTCTTTTTTTAATATCGCTTGTTGGATGTGATAACCCGTCTCAAAAGGCGCATAATTACAGCCTGGAACACAAAATTGCCATCCTTAACGCAGGTAAATATATTGATGAGTCGGATATTACCGTGAAGCGCTTCCGTTATCTTTTAATTTCCCTAGAAAGTACAACCGGATATAGCCAGGAAAAAATAGGAGATCAAATTGTATTCACGAGAAATTACATAAGGGATAAATTTGGGAAAGAGGTTTCAATTTTACAAATTACCGAAGCTGCTTATCAATCTAAAGATTTGTTCGATAAAAATGTAAAGCTAGAAGAGTATCTTGCTATTTATGCAGGTTTCGCCGGACAATAAAATTATCATTAATATATTATTAATAATAAAAATAACCATCAAAAACGGCAAAAATAAAAATCCATCACTTAAATCAAATCTTATTTGATTATTGTCAAAAGTAAGCCATTTGTAAAGCACTGGTAAATCATCGTGTAAGTCACTTATCACGATTTTAGGTACTTAGTTATCACACCCCCTTACACAGCCTATATTTCATTGACATACAAGGATGAAATTTCTATACTCAAAGCACCATAAACATGCTTTTATCAGGAGATATAAACAAAAGTTGTGTTTAGGAAGATAGGTGGTGTATCCATCGGTTGATTGTTTAGCGACAGTTAACCGACCACAAAAATGGAAAGGATACACACACCATGAGGAGAGATAACGTAACAGC
>JAQVLL010000401.1 GCA_028704195.1 Smithellaceae bacterium | reverse complement strand
TTACAAGCTTATTGCCTTATGCTATGCAGCAAAAAAATATGCAAGATTATCTTTTCCAGGAGTGAAAGAATATGTCCGGCCATTCAAAGTGGAGCACCATCAAAAGGAAAAAAGGGGCAATTGACGCCAAGCGCGGCAAGATTTTTACCAAAATTATCAAGGAAATCACTCTGGCGGCGCGTCTGGGCGGAGGGGACATTGAAGGCAACGCCCGATTGCGGCAGGCGGTTATGGCGGCCAAAGAAGAAAACATGCCCAAGGATAATATCGACAGGGCAATTAAAAAAGGGACAGGCGGTGGTGAGGGTGCAGCAGCTTATGAAGAAATCACTTATGAAGGCTACGGTCCGGGTGGCGCGGCAGTCATCGTCGATGTTATGACGGACAATAAGAATCGAACCGTGGCGGAAATCCGTCATATCTTTTCGAAACATGGCGGTAATCTGGGTGAAAACGGATGCGTGTCATGGATGTTCGCGAAAAAAGGGAGTATCGTGATCGACAAAAAAGCCATCGGCGAAGATGAGCTTCTGGAACTGGTGCTGGAGGCCGGGGCGGAAGATGTAAGGACGGAAGGCAGTGAGTTTGAGGTAATCACAGAACCGGCGGCTTTTGAAGAAGTGAAAAAAGCCATTGACGAAAAGGGCATTAAACACCTGTCGGCATCCATCAGCAAAATTCCTTCCAATACCGTTAATCTGGATGCGGGCAAGGCAGAGTCCATGCTGAAGATGATGGAAAAACTGGAAGACAACGATGACGTACAGAACGTTTACTCCAATTTTGACATCGATGAAGATGTTATGGAAAAATTGAGTTAGGAAGCAAACCTGGTTTTTTAACGAAAGCTGATATTTTGCGAATTTTAGGAATCGATCCCGGAAGCCATGTCACCGGTTATGGAGTGATTGATAAAAGCGGTAATGATTTGAGTCACGTTGTTCATGGTGAAATCAAGCCCCGTAAAGACTCGCTTTTGTCTGAAGTTTTGATGGATATTTCACAAAATCTCAGTGCCGTCATTGCTGAAACAAAACCGCAGGCGGTCGGCCTGGAAAATATTTTCTATGGGAAAAACGTCCGCAGTCTGATCCGGCAGGCTCAGGTCCGGGGGGTAGTGATTTTGACCTGCGCCGAAAAGGCGATTCCTGTTTTTGAATTTTCGCCCCTGGAAGTAAAAAAAGCTGTTGTCGGGTACGGCCGGGCGGAAAAACGCCAGGTACAGATGATGGTGAAAGCCATCCTGAAGCTTGATGCCCTGCCGCCCGCGGATGCGGCAGACGCTCTGGCCGCGGCGATCTGCCAGGCTAATTTTCAAAAGGAGCAGCCTATCTGATGATCGCTCTGCTTTCCGGCAAAATCGCATACAAGGGAATTTCACATATTGTGGTGGATACGCAGGGCGTCGGTTATCGCGTCTTTATTCCGCTCACGACTTTCTATGAGCTTCCCGAAGCGGGACAGCCCGTTACCCTGCATATTCACACTTCCGTCAAGGAGGATGCGATCAACCTGTTCGGTTTCTATACGCTTCAGGAACGAGAGCTCTTCCAGTTGATGATTTCCGTCAGTGGTGTCGGTCCGAAAGTGGCCATGAATGTTCTGTCGCGTATTTCCGCCGTCGAACTGCTCGAAGCGATTTCGGGCGGCAATCTGACAAAACTGATTGCTATCCCGGGTATCGGTAGAAAAACGGCTGAACGGTTAATTCTGGAACTCAGGGAAAAAGCCGTCAAAAAAATGACGGAGGATCAGATCCCTGTGCTGGATGCGCAGCAAAGACAGAGCGGGATGATCCGTGAGGATGTGCTGTCCGCGCTGGTGAATCTGGGGTACAAGCCCAGTGCGGCCAGGGATGCCCTGGATAAAGTCAAACGTGATGCTCAAGGGAGCCTGGCCATGGACCAGCTTCTGAAGCAGGCGCTGAAAATTCTTGCCGGGTGACGCCGGAGGGGTTCAGGTAGAGGAAAATGGATGCGAATTTGAAAAATCCCTTAATCAATCCTGTCTGCAGCGAGGATGAAAGTTCTCTGGAAATCAGTTTGCGTCCACCGAACCTGGTCGATTATGTCGGACAGGATAAAGTGAAAAGCAATCTGTCGATTTTTATCGAAGCGGCCAGAAAAAGGCGCGAGTCGCTTGACCATGTTTTGCTTTACGGCCCGCCGGGGTTGGGTAAAACCACACTGGCCTATATTATTGCCAGAGAACTCGGGGTGGACATCAAGGTGACTTCGGGGCCGGTGATTGAGCGTCCCGGAGACCTGGCGGCGATTCTGACCAACATGCATGAACACGAGGTATTGTTTATTGATGAAATCCACCGGCTTTCCCACGTTGTGGAAGAAATTCTTTATCCGGCCATGGAGGATTTTCACATTGATATTTTAATTGGGCAGGGGCCTTCGGCCCGGTCCATGAAACTGGACATCCCGAAGTTTACCCTGGTAGGAGCGACCACGCGTGCAGGGTCTCTCACGTCTCCTCTGCGGGACCGTTTCGGCATGCATTTTCGTCTGGAATTCTACACGCCGCAGGAGCTGGCCGTGATTATCAAGCGGTCGGCATCAATCCTGGGTGTCAAACTGGCCGGTGACGGTGCCCAGGAACTGGCCAGGCGTGCGCGGGGTACGCCGCGTATCGCCAACAGGCTGCTCAAGCGTGTCCGAGACTACGCGGAAGTAAAAGGCAACGGGACGATTGACGGAGAGATTGCCCGTCAGGCGCTGGATGCATTTGAAGTCGATCAGAAAGGGTTCGATCAAATGGACCGCAAACTGCTTCTGGCGCTGATTGAAAGATTCAACGGCGGACCGGTCGGCGTGGAGAGCCTGGCGGCGGCAATCGGCGAAGAGAGGGTC
>JAQVLL010000029.1 GCA_028704195.1 Smithellaceae bacterium | reverse complement strand
CGTCAGGCCTTTATTGCCGCACCCGGATGTCTCTTGATTTCCGCCGATTATTCGCAAATCGAGCTTCGGGTGCTAGCGCATTTGTCGGAAGATGACGCGCTGATTACGGCCTTTGCCTCTGACGAAGACATTCATACGCGAACCGCATCAGACGTATTCGGCGTTTTTCCGCAGATGGTCAGTCCCGACATGCGCAGGCAAGCCAAAGTCATCAACTTCGGTATTCTCTATGGCATGAGTGCTTTCGGCCTGGCCCGGGAACTGGGAGTGCCGCAGAAAACCGCGCAGGTCTATATTGACGGTTATTTTGCGCGCTATAAAAAAGTGCGGGCCTACCTGGACGGCATTCTGGAAGGCGCGAGGCAAGACGGATATGTCTGTACGCTCTTGAACCGCCGCCGCTATCTGCCGGAATTGAAAAGTTCGATTCCATCCATTAGACAGTTTGCTGAACGAATGGCCATCAACGCCCCGATCCAGGGAAGTGCCGCCGATTTGATCAAGGTGGCGATGGTCAATATTGATCGTTTGTTGATGGAAAAAGGGCTTTCCTCCCGGTTGATTATGCAGGTGCACGACGAGCTGGTCATTGAAGCGCCGGTCCGGGAAAAAGAAGAAATCATGAATCTCGTCAAAAAAGAAATGGAAGAAGTCATTAAACTCAAAGTGCCGTTGAAAGTGGAAATCGCCTCCGGCAAAAACTGGGACGAAGCACATTAGAAAAAAGGCTCGAGGCTCAAAGTTAAAGGAATAAAGAGAGAGCATGGGTAATGAAAAAAGTAGAAATAGTTAAAGAATTCAAAGACTAAATATGTTAAAAACATCCCCGATAAAGATTTGTTTTAAGCCAAAAAAGTTAAGCTAATAAGCCTGATTCCCGGGGGTGTTGAGATTTGATTTACCGCAGGCGTTTCATTTTATTGGCAATAGTCTGGTGCGTTCTGGTCTTGGAAGGGACAGCCTTCGGACTTAGTTGCGGGACATTTCGCTACCCGAAATGCGGAGGCCCGGATTTTCAGTTTGCGGGCGGTTTCAATCCGCAAACGGGTTTTGGCGGTTTCGGAGGTGGAGCGTGCAGCGCTTCGCGCACGCCGGTGATCTTTGTTCACGGCAATGGAGAGCGGGCGATCAACTGGGATTCACCCGCGAATTATAAGGGGACGCAGGCTCGTTCAGTTTATCAGGAACTCAAGGCGCGCGGATACAATGACTGCGAGCTTTTCGGCATAACCTACCTGTCACCGGGGGAGCAAAGATCTCCCGCGGGCAATTATCATAATCCCCGAAAGTACGATACGATTATCGCGTTTATTGAAGCGGTAAAAATTTACACGGGAAAAGATAAGGTTGATATTGTGGCGCACTCACTGGGGGTGTCCATGGCACTTGCTGCTCTGACCTACGAGGATAATCTTCATCGCGGGGAAAAAGGCTGGGCCGATGTTCGACGTTTTGTCAATATAGCGGGGGGCATCCGGGGGCTTCCTTCCTGCCTTGCCGCTGGATTCAGCAATCCATATTTTGTCACCTGCGGTTCTCAAAACGTTTTCAATAAATATATTTTTGGTTTTTATCCTGATTCACATTCGTCCATGGGCTTCAACCGCTGGACCGGGGCGGAAGGGCCGATGAGCCTGCGGCGGGCTCCACTGTATCATCCGGAAGTGATTTTTTATACACTGCATGCCGGGTATCATGACCAGATTCACTGCACGACTGCGCGGAGATACCGAACATGCAATGAAGGGGCGCTGTTTGAAAAATCTGAAAATGTGCGTGCCCAGTTGAATATTGGATCGGGACAGAAGGCAAGAAAAGGGAAATTCAATTTTGACGAATGGCGGCCGGCATCCCTTTCCGGTGGCGATGCCGACGGCGTGGGTCATTTTAAGGCGAGGAATAATGCCGGACCAATCGTTTATGAAATGCTCAATACCGACTGTTCTGGAATCCACTGCAAAGGTTTATACACCGGTGGACCGGTGACACAGTAGCGTGGATAAAAAGGAGTGAAGGGGGCTTCCGACAGCAAAAAATAGTCCGGAGATGCACATGTACAAGCCTTATCATCTGTTTATATATAACGCCCGTGACAACGGGGGCGGCAGGGCGCAAGATGTCAGGCCCGCCGGTCCGTTAACCATTATCGCTCATCGCGGTGCTTCTGCTTATTATCCGGAAAATACGATTGCCTCGTTTAAGGCGGCTATTGCCATGGGAGCGGATATGGTGGAACTTGATGTTCAGATGACGCAAGACGGTGAAGTCGTTGTTTTTCATGATGAGGAAATTACACGTTGCACGAATGGCAGGGGAAGAATCGCTGATCATGGGCTTGTCAATTTGAAAAAGCTCGACGCCGGAAGCTGGTTTGATAAAAAGTTCAGCGGGGCGGAAATTCCTCTGTTGTCCGATGTGCTGAGCCTCTGCAAAGACAGGATTGCGGTCAATATCGAAATCAAAACCGAAGCGGTGAAAGAGGCGATCCGAGGCGGAATAGAAGAAAAATGTCTGCAGATCGTTCATCAGACCGGAATACAGGATCATGTTGTATTTTCCAGTTTCGATCCCCGCGCTCTCAGGCATCTCAGGCATCTTGACCGGCAGACGCCGCTAGCCGTATTGTTTGAAAAAAAATATTATGATGCGCAATTGCCTTCTGAAATTGTGGCTTCACGGGATGTGAACGCATTCAATTGCTCCAGACGTGAGCTCAACAGGAAATGGCTTGACGATTTGAAGCAACACGGTATTCCGGTCAATGTCTATACGGTCAATGATGAACAATCCATGAAGCGTTTCCATGCCCTGGGTGTGGAGGGCATCTTTACGAATAAACCGGACATTTTAAGAACTATTGTCAATGATTTACAGAAAGACCGGAAAATAGAGGCCGGGATCAAAGCGTGAAATAAATATGGAAGAAAACAGTGCTTTTCAAGAAAAAATGCTTTCTGCGCCGCGCAGCCCCGGTGTTTACCTTATGCTCGATGGGCGGGCCGGGGTGATCTATGTGGGGAAAGCCAACGACCTGAAAAGCCGTATTACTTCTTATCTTACCGGAAAGGACACGCGGCCGATGGCGCCGTTTTTGATGGCGCGGATCCATGACATTGAATTCATCACAACGACCACGGAAAAAGAAGCGCTGATTCTGGAAAACAACCTGATTAAAAAACACCGTCCGCGCTATAATGTCATCCTGCGGGATGATAAAACTTACTACCACCTGTCTCTGAATCTAAAGGAACCCTATCCACGCCTGCAATTGGTGCGCAAAAGGTTGAATGACGACGCCCTGTATTTCGGCCCGTATCCTTCGGGGATGGCGGCAAAGGAAACCCTGCGGTTTGTTCAACAGGTTTTTCCCTTACGAACCTGCCGTAACCGTGTTTTTAAATTTCGCACCAGGCCCTGCCTTGAGTATCAGATCGGACGGTGTTTTGCGCCCTGCAGCGGTTTGATTGACGAATCGGCCTACCGGAAACTGGCGGACAGTGCCGTGTCCTTCCTGCAGGGGCGTCGTCGCGAGCTGATATCCGATTTAAAAAAACAGATGGAAGAAGCGTCGCAGGACTTAAACTTCGAGGAAGCGGCGCATCTGCGCGACAGGATCCATTTGCTTGAACACGCCCTGGAAAAGCAAAATGTGGATTCGGTAGGCATAGGCGACCAGGATGTGCTCGGTTTCCGGGTTGATCGGAATGTTTACCAATTCTGTATTTTGTTTGTACGAAGCGGTAAGTTACTGGGCAGCAAGTCCTTCGCTCCTGTGAAAACGCAGGCAGATCAAGGAGAAATTATTTCTTCAGTGCTGAAGCAGTACTACGACAGTTCCAATATACCGGATGAAATTATTCTTCCCGATGGTCTTCCTGATAAAAAGGTCATTGCCGAGTGGCTGTCAGATCTGAAAGAAAAAAAGGTGCGGCTTACGGTTCCCGTGCGTGGCGTAAAAAAAGCGCTGCTCGATATGGCCAGCGCCAATGCCCGTGAGCTTCTGGCGTCGGACCGGAAGAAAGAAGAACAGAAAATCGCGGCTATGCGGATTCTGCAGGAAAAATTGTCTTTGACAAAACTGCCGCGTCGGATCGAGTGCTATGATATTTCCAATATCAGCGGCCAAAACGCCGTGGGATCAATGGTGACATTTCAGGACGGGGAGAAAGACAAATCAGGATACAGACGTTTTCGCATCAAGGCCGTTGACCAGCCGGATGATTACGGCATGATGCGGGAAGTACTGAAACGGCGGTTTACCGGCGATGACGCCCTTCCCGATCTGGTGGTCGTCGATGGCGGCAAGGGACAGCTCAATATTGCGCTTTCCGTCCTGAACGAATTAAAGATAAAGCTGGATGTGATTGGACTTGCCAAAGAAGAACGGGGGAATTGGAGAGCGAAAAACAAAACCGAAGGACGGGGGGGCAAGACGGAGGATCGCGTTTATCTGCCCCGACGCAAAGACGCCGTTTATCTTTCGTCACGGCCGGCGGCTCTTTCGCTTTTGCAGCGGGTCCGGGATGAGGCCCACCGATTTGCCGTAAGTTACCACCACCGGCTGAAACAGAAAGCGGATTTTCATTCCATCCTGGATGCGATTCCCGATATCGGCGGTAAGCGCAAAAAAATCCTGTTGACGCATTTTGGTTCCGCAAGCGAGGTGCGGAAGTCTTCCCTTGAAGATTTGCAGAGGATACCTGGGATTGGCAGGGATCTGGCGGGGAAAATTTATTCATATTTGAAAAAAGAAAAATAAAGTTGTGAATTTGTATGAGTTTGCTAACAATATTTATACTGGCGGTCGGTCTTGGCGTGGATGCCTTTTCCGTAGCCATCGGAATCGGCGCGGCGAATAAGGCCAGATCGTGGCTTCCGGTCATCCGTTTATCCTTTGCCTTCGGTATTTTTCAGTTTGTCATGCCGCTGATCGGCTGGCTGGCCGGTTCAACGGTTGTGGAGCTGATTGAAAATTTTGATCACTGGATTGCTTTTGGACTTCTGGTTTTGATCGGCGGGAAAATGATCCGGGAAGGATTCGAAGAAGAAAACGCAGGGGAAAGAGAAGATCAGACGCGCGGTTGGCCGCTGCTGTTGCTTTCGATTGCCACCAGCATTGACGCGCTGGCCGTCGGGTTCAGCATCTCATTATTAAAAACGCCCGTTTTGTTTCCCGCCTTGATCATCGGCGTTGTCTGTTTTGTCATGACGGCGGTCGGTATGATTTTCGGCAAAGGTTTGGCAAAAATCTTCGGCAGGAAAGTCGAAATCCTGGGGGGGCTGGTTCTGATTGCAATCGGTGTAAAGATATTGATTGAACATATAAGGTAAAGGAACAAGGTGCAAGGTGCAAGGAAAATATCCGCCCCATCGCTACGCACTGCCCCTGCCTAACCTGAAGGTCACGCGAGCGGGGGACACAAGAAAGGTTGAACTATGTTTTATCAGATTATCAAAGCCGGGAAAGATGAAATCGGTCTGGTGTGGGACTCAACCGATGGCAAACTGCAAATAGAGGCTGTTTATCTGCCCGGCAAAGAAAAGATGGCAAAGAGAATTGCCTGGGATTTTCCTGCCATACATCAACCGCCTTACGCCATTTCCGGCGGTATGGATCAGACCATCATAGATTTATACAAAGGCAAAAAAAGAAAGTTTGATTTGACCTGCCTGAATTTAAAACGTCTTACGAAATTTTCAGCCAGTGTATTAAAACAGGCTTTTAAAATACCTTGCGGGAAAGTGGCTACGTATTCCGGTCTGGCGGCAAGAATTGGAAATCCGCGTGCGGCCAGGGCGGTTGGTACCGTGTTGGCAAAAAATCGCTTTCCTCTTATCATTCCATGCCATCGGGTGATCAGGGCCGACGGAAAGATCGGGCGGTTCGGCGGCGGCATTCAAATGAAAAGGGAACTCCTTGAAAGGGAAGGGGTGATATTTGGTCACCGGGAGGTCGTTTACGAAAAATACGTTTGGCCCTGAATCGTCAATAACCATTGATTTTCAATTTTATTGTCATTATACTTCCCCGCACGATAAAATATTAGCTCAGCTCCGGAAACGCAGCACTGTAAATCGCAACGTCACAAGATAATAACCATCAGATGGAAGGACGTTCGAAACTTTTCATGAGCCCGTATGTATTCAAATCACATGGTTCTGCCACAATCGTTACATTTCTGTTTTTGGGGATGGTCGCAGGTGTTATCTTATTTGCCGCGGCGGAAGCCCTGGCCAAAACGGCTGCTGCAGAGGGCCGTCCGCGCATCGGTCTGGTCCTAAGCGGAGGCGGTGCGCGGGGCATGGCTCATGTCGGGGTGATCCAGGTTTTGGAAGAAATGAAGATACCCGTTTCCTGTATTGCCGGAACCAGCATGGGGGCGATCGTCGGCGGTCTTTATGCGGCAGGCCTGTCGCCAGCCGAGATGGAAAAACTTGTCACCAGTATGGAATGGAACGAGGCGTTCAAGGACAAACCTCCCCCCAGCGAGCTGACCTTCCGCCGGAAAAAAGACGCGGCCGAATATCTGATCGATACAGATCTGGGTTTTAAAAACAAAAAGTTTCAAATCCCCAAGGGACTGCTTCAGGGACAGAATCTGAATCTGATGTTAAAATCCATTCTTTTTCACACAGAGGGAATTGATGACTTTAATAAGCTGAACATTCCCTTTCGGGCTGTCGCTACGGACATTGAAACCGGTGAAGTTGTTGTTTTATACAAGGGAGAACTGGTGAAAGCGATCCGGGCCAGTATGTCTATTCCCGCCCTTTTTGCCCCTGTGGACATTGACGACAAGATGCTGGTGGATGGCGGTATTGCCAATAATTTGCCGATCGATATTGCCAGGCAAATGGGTGCGGACGTTGTGATTGCCGTCGATATCAGCACGAAATTGAGCAGCCGTGATCAACTGACATCTTCGATTGAAATCACATCGCAGCTGACATCCATTCTGGTCCAGCGCAATACCGCCCGGCAAATCCAGTCCCTGCGCGAAGGGGATATCCTGATCACTCCCGATATGGGAGACATTGGCAGCGGAGATTTTTCCAAGGCCATAGACGCGGTCAGGATCGGACGGAAAAAAGCCGAAGAGATGAAACCGCATCTTGCCCGTTTTGCCGCGGCAGATGCTGATTTTTTGGCCTACCTGAAAGTCCAGAGGCACAAAGACCGGGAAATGCCGGTTATTGACAGCGTGGAAGTGGTCAATAAGACATCATTGCCGACCAAGCTGATTGGTGCGCAAATCGATATCAAACCGGGCAAGAAACTTGATTTATCTCAACTGAAAAGAAACATTGATCGTATCTATGGCATTGATACGTTTGAACGTGTGGATTTCCGTTTGATGAAAAAAGACAAATCCACCGCAATTGTCTTTGAACCGCTGGAAAAATCGTGGGGTCCGAATTATTTTCGTTTTGGTCTGGGGATGGAAGATAGTTTCAAGGGAGCGAGCAAATACGCCCTGACGACAAAATTTACAAAAACAGCCATTAATCGCCTGGCAGGCGAGTGGAGCACGGAAGTGCGCATAGGTGAAAACTCCCGGATTCTTACCGAATTTTATCAACCGGTTGATGATTCACTTAGTTACTTTGTTGCCGTCAACGCCGGATACCGCGTCAGAGACTTTAATGACTACAATGAAGACGGCGATGTCACCACGCAATACCGGGCGCACTCCATTCACGCAGGTCTGGACGTGGGAAGACAATTCGGCAACTGGGGTGAGCTGCGCCTGGGAATAAACAGAGAATACGGTGCTGTCAGGGTTCTTGTTGGAGATCAAACGGGACCTGCCGAATACTATAACAGAGCGAGCATTTATGCCCAGGCGGCATACAGTACCCTGGATAACTATGTTTTCCCTCTGTCCGGCACGGATGCTTATTTAACCTGGAATTACAATCTGAAAATGCTTGGCTCGGACATTGAAGTTCAGGCATTGGCATTCAAGTGGATGACGGCCCTGACCTGGAGGAAATTTACTTTTCTTCCATCGATCGAAATTCGAACCACTCTGGATAATGACGATATGGAA
The DNA here is from genome assembly GCA_028704195.1 of Smithellaceae bacterium. Taxonomy (GTDB): domain Bacteria; phylum Desulfobacterota; class Syntrophia; order Syntrophales; family Smithellaceae; genus UBA8904. The sequence goes on along the minus strand of JAQVLL010000029.1, from coordinate 3,501 downwards.
GTTCAAGATACGTTCCCCCTTGGCGGATTTCTTAATTTGTCAGGTTTTGGCGCAAATGAACTTTATGGCCGTCATACCGGTCTGGCTCGTCTCGTGGTTTACAGGGAAATCTTCTCTACAGGGATCGGTGCGCTTACCATGCCGCTGTATATCGGCATGTCTGCGGAGACAGGAAATGTCTGGAATAAAAGAGCAGATGTTAATTTTGATTCTTTGATTCTGGCGGGCAGCGTTTTTATCGGAACAAAAACCTTTCTTGGCCCGATTTATCTTGCCTATGGCCAGGCCCAGCGCAGTCATTCGTCAGTTTATCTTTACCTTGGCCAGCGTTTTTAAATCCCGCTCACGCGGGACGAGTGGCAATTCTCCGTAACCCGCTGCGATATAATAACGTCCATTTCATACCTCGACAGCTTCTTGCGAGGTGGTTGATTGTGTCCCGCATGAACCGGTATTTCTGGAAGAAATAAGGTTTGATCTGAAGAAACACCTTCGTATATCCTTGTAATCTTAATAGGATAGAAATATGAAAGATTATTTATCCAAAGAGTAAAACCATCGGGAACATTTTGTTGTTTTCATTTGTCTAACCATCAAAATCGTAAAAAGCGATGTATTTCGCGAGGGAGGTTTCATATGAAAAGAGCAGGATTCTGGTTGTTGGCATTTTGTGTTTTGCTGTCGGTTTTTTCTGCGTGGCAATCATACGCGCAGCCGGGAGAGGGGGAAGACAGAACGTTATCCCCGTATTTCTTTGTTAACAGCAATAATCCGGATGCAGACAGGTTGCCTTTGAAATCCACAAAAGCGTCGGTCAATATTTCCGGGGTTATCGCGGATGTGCTGGTAACACAGGTTTATAAAAACGCTGGCCGTAAGCCGCTGGAAGCCGTTTATATTTTTCCGGCATCCACACGTGCCGCTGTTTACGGCATGAAAATGACCATCGGGGAAAGAGTCATTGAGGCGAAGATCAAAAAACGTGACGAAGCACGCCGGGAATATGAGCAGGCACGGGACGCAGGAAAGAACGCTTCCCTTCTGGAACAACAGCGTCCCAATGTTTTTCAGATGAATGTTGCCAACATCATGCCGGGTGACGAAATCAAAGTGGAGCTGCGCTATACGGAACTGCTTGTGCCTACGGATCGTGTCTATGAATTTATATATCCCACTGTTGTGGGGCCGAGATATTCCAGCCAAAAGGCCGCAGGCGCGTCGCCCTCTGAACACTGGGTGGAAAATCCCTACCTTCATCAGGGAGAATTGTCCGCAACCGCTTTTGACATAACCGTGGCGATCAATGCCGGAATGCCCATTAAAGATTTATCCTGCTCTTCACACAAGGTGAAGGCGGTGTATGAGAATCAAACATTGGCAAAAGTCTCTTTGGATAAGGCCGAAGTCCACGGCGGAAACCGTGATTACATTCTGCGTTATCGGCTGGATGGCGATAAGATTCAGACGGGTCTTTTGCTTTTTCAGGGAGCTCGTGAAAACTTCTTTGTTCTCATGGCACAGCCGCCAAGAAAAATTACAAACGTTGGAATTCCGGGGCGGGAGTATATTTTTATCGTGGATGTGTCGGGTTCAATGCGTGGATTTCCGCTCAATATTTCTAAAAAGCTGCTGTCTGATCTGATTGGCAACCTGCGGGTGACAGACAGATTCAATGTTCTGCTCTTTTCCGGCGGATCCTTTTTAATGGCTGAGGAGTCGCTCCCGGCAACGAGGGAAAATATTCAAAAAGCCGTCGATACCATAGAACGCCAGCAGGGCGGTGGTGGAACGGAACTGCTGCCCGCGCTCCATCGCGCTTTATCGCTTAAAAAGAAAAACGATTTTTCAAGAACGGTGGTGATTGTTACAGACGGCTATGTTCGGGTCGAAGAAGAAGCATTTGACCTGATCCGCAAAAACCTTAACAACGCCAATATGTTCGCCTTCGGTATCGGAACCAGCGTCAACCGTCATCTCATTGAAGGACTGGCGCACGTCGGCATGGGCGAACCTTTCATTATTACCAGACCGGATGTCGCGCATATCCAGGCCCAGCGCTTCCGCAAAATGATCCAGACTCCTGTTTTGACGCAGGTTAAAGTCAGATTCAGAGGCTTCGATGCTTATGATGTAGAGCCGCTGACTGTTCCCGATGTGATGGCCGAACGTCCGGTGCTGGTTTTTGGTAAATGGCGCGGCAACGCTGGTGGTACGGTTACGATAAGCGGCGTGTCCGGAGGAGGCAGATATTCAGAATCGATGAAAGTGGAAAATTTCAAAGCAGCCAAAGACAATGCCGCCCTGAAATACCTCTGGGCCCGTCACCGCATCACGTTGCTGTCGGATTACAACAGACTCCGCGGCAATGACGAGCGTATTGGGGAAATAACCGAGCTGGGCCTGCATTATAATCTATTGACGGCTTACACGTCCTTTGTTGCCGTGGATAACCAGGTGCGCAATGTGAATGGAAAATGGACCACTATAAAACAGCCATTGCCTTTGCCCGAGGGGGTTTCGGATTCCGCGGTCGGTTCTCCCGGACATTATGCCGCCGCACCGGTTGCTCAAAGGGGCTGGGGAATGGGATTGAGGATGAAAACCTCCATAAGCGAAGATAAACTGGCGGTTCGTGAGGCGGAGGTGTCTGAAAAAAAAGAGGAGGCGCAAAAAATCAGCTTTACGGATGTTGTGTCCGAAAAAGGTTTGACAAGCAATGAAATATCCGATGTTTTACGGGCGCATACAGGTGACATCAAAAAATGCCTGGCCGGTCTTAAGGCAGCTGGAACGGTAAAGCTCCGTTTCACCGTCAATCCTGACGGTACGGTGAAAAAGGCTGAGATCATTTCCGGCGCCATTGTCAATGCGGGATTCCGGCAGTGCGTGATTGACCGGGTGAAAAAATGGGTTTTCCCGGCAACGAAAAACAAAAAAGAAGTCACCGTGACTCTGTCGATTGTCCTTTCATGATGGTGGTATTCGGTGCTGTCCTTGAATGGGCACTACAATGGATGAATCCGGGACAGTGACAAAACGGAAGGAATAGTTTTTCAGCCGGGGGGTGTTACCTCCCCGGCTGAAACTGTTTCATGTTATCTTTACCATTTTAAAACGAACAAAATATTTTTGTAATTTTTTCTTTTGAGGTCCGGATGGATACCGTATTTTCCTAAACCGTGTACCCCAACGACCGGCAACCCCGCTTATAAAAACCTGAGCCAGCTGAAGTGCGTTCGATTTTTCAGGTAAGTCCTGTCGTGATCATGTTCATAGGCCTCTCTTTCAAGGGAGATGTTCCGATAGGCATTTCCTTTGCAGAACAGTCGAATCAACCATTCGAAAAAATACCATAAATAAAAGAAAATATAGATCGTGACCTTTGAAAAAGTTGAACATACTGCTGGTAATCAAATTTAGAGAAATTTTTCAGAAAAAGACAGATGATGAAAATCAAAATTGCCATCTCCGGCGGTTATTTCAAGTTATGAAGAGTCCATT
>JAQVLL010000400.1 GCA_028704195.1 Smithellaceae bacterium | reverse complement strand
TATTGATATGAGACGCTATAAGGTTCTGACAGAAGCGGATTTCTCACCCGAGCTGCAGTTGAGCTGCCGCAACATGGAAAACAACTCCAACCCGTGGGGTGTCGGCGCGCATCTACGGGGTGACTGGGCCAAGGAACTGGGCGTCAAAACACTTGCCGAAGATCCCAATGTCGAATATCTGTTCTACGTGGGTTGTTCGGGTTCGTTTGACGACCGCGGCAAAAAGATTTCTGTCGCGTTTGCGAAGATCCTTCAGGAAGCCGGTGTCAGCTTCGGCATTCTGGGAACAGAAGAAGGATGCTGCGGCGACTCTGCGATGCGTTGCGGTAATGAGTATCTCTTCCAATCACTGGCACAGGCCAATATTGACGTGATGAATGGATACGGGGTGAAGAAAGTCATCGCGATCTGCCCGCACGGCTATAACGCGTTGAAAAAAGATTACCCCAATTTCGGCGGCAATTTCGAAGTCTATCATCACACAGAGATTATCGCCAACCTGATTGCGACCGGCAAAATCAAGCTGCCCGAGCCGCTCAAGGGAACATTTGTCTATCACGATTCTTGCTTCCTGGGCCGCTACAACCATATTTATGATCCGCCCCGCCAGATTCTCAAGGCGATCCGTGGCATCAATGTTGTCGAGATGGAAAGAAATCTTGACAAGAGCTTCTGCTGCGGAGCAGGCGGTGCGAGAATGTGGATGGAAGAAGATATCGGCGAACGCATTAACAATGCACGCACCAAGCAGGCAATCGCCGTCAATGCCGATACGGTTGCCGTAGGTTGTCCGTTCTGTCTTACCATGATTTCCGACGGCATCAAGGACAACAAGAGGGAAGAGACCATGCAGGCATGGGATCTCGCCGAGCTGGTTGTCAAGGCGATGGGCAAGGAAGACGTTAAACCGCCCGTTGATGTTTGTGCTGTTTAATGCAATTTCAAACAACATGATCAAGTGATTTTACAAAGAGCCCGATCTGCAAAGAAAGGGCTCTTTGACTATTAAAGGAGATTTGCAATGGACTATCAAAATATTCTTTTTAATGTCGAAAACGGAGTTGCGGTCGTTACCTTCAATCGTCCCAAGGTTTTAAATGCGATGAATTCCGAGGTGATGTCTGAACTGGCCCATGCGCTGCAGGTGTGTGATCAGGATGAAGCGGTGAAGGCACTGATTCTGACCGGTTCGGGAGAAAAGGCTTTTGTGGCAGGTGCGGATATATCGCAAATGCAGAATTACACACCGGTGGAAGTAACAAAATTTATGGAACTGGGACAGGGAACCCTCCGCCATATGGAAACGATGGGGAAACCAGTCATTGCCGCCGTCAACGGTTTTGCACTGGGAGGCGGGACGGAGATCGCGCTGGCCTGCGATATTCGTATTGCTTCGGAAAACGCCGTTTTCGGGCAGCCGGAAATATTGATAGGGATTCTTCCCGGCTGGGGCGGAACGCAGCGGCTGCCCAGACTTGTCGGGACGGGTATTGCCAAGGAACTTATTCTGGGTGGTGGGCAGATAAACGCTCAGCGAGCCTATGAAATCGGTTTGGTGAATAAAGTGGTTCCGCTTGCCAATTTGATGGAAGAAGCGGAAAAGATGGCCAGGAAATTTACAAAGCTTCCGGGTTTTGCCCTCAAGATGGCCAAAAATAGCATCAATTACGGATATGACATGTCACTGGACAATGCGGTGAAACTGGAGTTAAGCGCGGTTGCACAATGTTTCGGCACGCAGGATCAAAAGGAAGGCATGAATGCGTTTCTGGAAAAAAGAAAACCAACCTTTGTAGGTAGATAGTCTGTTAACAAAAGGCTATTAGGCTGTAGACTATTAGGCTGTTAGGTCTTCATTGTGGCCTTCGGCGTTTTATTGTTGACGGCGCATTGCGCGCCCGTCTTACACCTAACAGCCTACAGCCTAAAAGGCTAATAGACTGATGTTAACAGTCTACAGCCGATCAAGTTTATAAAGAAGGATCTGTTCAATGTTATTAAATCTCAAGAAATTGGGAACATTTCATGGCCGAAAAGGTCCCCTCCTGCTGATTATCATGGACGGTGTCGGGATCGGCAAAGAAGATGAAACGAATGCTGTTTACAGAGCCAACACTCCCAATCTTGACAAACTGTTCAAGGGAGATCTTTACACGCAGCTCAAGGCCCATGGTACGGCTGTCGGATTGCCTTCAGATGATGACATGGGAAACAGCGAAGTGGGTCACAACGCCATGGGGGCTGGCAGGGTCTTTGACCAGGGTGCACGCCTTGTGAATGCGGCACTTAAAACAGGAAGGATTTTTCAATCTGACGTCTGGGACAACATAGTACATCGTTCCCAAAATGGCGGGACGGTTCACTTCATGGGCCTGCTGTCAGACGGGAATGTCCATTCGCATATTGACCAGTTATTCATCATGATCGATCAATGCGCCGCGCTGAATCTGAAACGGGTCAGGCTCCATGCCCTGCTCGACGGAAGGGACGTCGGGGAAAAAACCGCGCTGAATTATATTATCCCCACAGAGGAAAAACTAAAGAAACTTTCAGAGGAAAAGGGTCTTGACTACGCCATAGCGTCCGGCGGTGGCCGCATGAAGGTAACCATGGATCGGTACAATTCAGACTGGAGTATCGTCAAGAGGGGGTGGGAGGCCCATGTCCTGGGAGAGGGCAGGAAGTTTCCTTCCGCTTCTGACGCGGTAAAGACCTATTCCGAAGAGGACCCGAAAGCAACGGATCAGTATCTGCCCGCCTTTGTTATAGCGGATGATTCGGGGATGCCCAAAGGTACGATCAAGGGCGGTGATGCCGGCATCTTTTTCAACTTCCGGGGCGACCGCGCCATTGAGATTTCCAGGGCATTTTCCGAAAAAGAC
>JAQVLL010000399.1 GCA_028704195.1 Smithellaceae bacterium | reverse complement strand
TGAATATTTGCAGTTGATACAGGACGCGCTGAGCCGTGCGCAAATGAAGGTTGAGCAGCATCGTATCTTCCAGGGTTCCTTCCGTCGACACGGCGGTGTCAATTTCGTGCAAAACCGGAAAACCCAGCGCCTCGATTTCCAACTTCAAATAGGGCGCGACACCTTTCGGACAGGTTACCAGTATCCTGTTTTTCTTTTTCCAGATGGACATGGACGGGCTTTAACATAACCTCGAAAACTTGGCAATCACAATAACGTTTGTTCGTGAAACACCCTACCAAATGAGGGGGGCGATGATCCGGATTGGACTAGGCGGCATCCTCTTCGGGAGGGGCTTCCAGAAAGGGCGGCAGCGGACATTGCAGGGCCAGCGCAATAACCCGCAGAAGCTCTCTTTCTTCAACGGTAACGTCCTGATCCGAGAAGGCGCAATGGGCACAGGCGTCGATGACCGACTCCCTGATTTTGAAAGAGGCTTCGCCAAGACGAGTCAGCGATTTGTGAACACTTGCATAGGACGCAATTTCCTCAAAAGCAAAAACGGGCTTGCGTGCGGCCAGTTCTGGAATTCTGGCGAGGCCTGTGTGAAAGGCTTGCTCCGCCTTTGTTTTTTTATCGGCATGTCCCGTGCAGGCCAGTGCCTGAAGCAAAACGACAATGTCCAGACCAACCCTGGAAAAGGAGAAGATCGTGACGCTTCGAAACAGCTCTTCGGAGGGGTTCAGATATTTCTCGAGAATCCACAAAACAGATAATTCAAAGAGGCTGACACGACCATCAACGTTTGCGCAGGAATGAAGGATCAGCAGGAAATTTCTTTTTTCCATGCTTGCCAGGCCCTTGAGCGCCGGCATGGCCAGTTCGATGAGTGGCAGTCGGAGATTTTGCTCTAGACCTGATAATTGCCCCGCTATTTTCAGGATGTTGTCCGTCCGGCCCCGTACGACCATTGCCCTTTCCAATGAGGACAATTGCGAGCTGCGCAGTGCCGCGTCATGATCCATCAGAAGGGCGTAGATGACGCAGGCAGCTCCCTGAGGGCTTTTGACGGTTTCGGCAATTTCTTCCGGAATGGAATCAAGAAAGGTTCGGCTCTGCTCGATATTCTCTTTTGAAGGATTGCCGACGTGATTGACCACGTCTGCGGGCAGAATGGTCATAAGCGGCGATCCGGCCGGCACATGGAGTTTTGTTCCCCAGCGTGACGTTCCCCAGAAGGGAGAGGAGTACTCTGGTTTTGCCCTGGGCGCGTCTTCTTCCATTTTGGTGAAAGTCCCGTTAAAAGAAGGGTCCAGAAGCCGGACCCGTTCGGCAAGCGGCGGGTGCGTTGCGAGAAAAGCAAACAGTTTATCGGGATGGCTCTCGCTGAAGAACAAATGGCTGGCCTGACTGGCGCCGGGTGATTTGATTTGAGAACCGAAGGAGGAACCTCCGATTTTTTTCAGGGCGCCTGCCAGCCCCAGAGGGTTGCGCGTGAATTGCACGGCGGATGCATCCGCCAGAAATTCCTTCTGCCTCGATATGGCGCACTGCATCAGTCTTCCCATAAACGTTCCAATATAACCGATGCCCATCAGGCAGACGCCGGCTGCAATCACCGGCAAACCCATTCTGGCGCTGAAACGTCCATGCGAGAGGATCTGCCGCCCGATGATGCCCATGAACATGATGCCGAAAAGGATACCGATCAGTTGCACATTGAGCCGGGCGTCCCCGTTCAAAATATGGCTGAACTCGTGGCCAATCACACCCTGCAGCTCGTCACGGTTCAATTTGTTCAGCGTTCCCTTTGTCACAGCCACGGCAGAATCGGTGATCTCCAGTCCGGCCGCAAACGCGTTGATGTTATGTTCCGAATCGAGCACATAGACCTGCGGGACGGGAATGCCAGAGGCAATGGCCATTTCTTCCACAACATTCATCAGGCGCCTTTCGGATTGATCGGTTGTTGCGGCGCTGATTTTCCGCCCGCCAAGCATTTCAGCCACAGCGCCGCCCCCTTTTTGCAGTCTGTTCATCTTGATCAGGCTGGTGGCCAGGATAAGGCTGATGATCACCAGGGCCATAAAAAGGAAAAAAGCCGGGTCGAAAAATGTAAAAGCGGCCAGTTTTTGCTGGTATTTTTGAGCCGCCTCGTAGTTGATCAGTGTGTGAGCCTGAGTGCTGATAAACAGATACCAGGCAAGACGGATGGCCATTGTGGTGATCAGGACGATAATGAATACCGCCAAAGCGAACAGAATCATCTGATTCCGGCAGCTCTTGCGGGCATCGCGCTGTCTGGCGAAGAAATTGGTCGAACGGTTACCGGTCATGGATTAAACCATCGCGTTGTCTTGCGAAGCCTCAGGTGAAAGACACTTTTGGCACTGTCCGCTCTTCGGCTTTTTCCACAGCTTCCAGCAGGGCAGCCGTTTTAAAATTAAACGTGGATGATATCACGTTGTCGGGGAACTGTTCCCGGCTCGTGTTATAAACGGTCACGGCGTCATTATAGGCCTGGCGCGCGAAGCTGATTTTGTTTTCCGTAGAGGTCAGTTCTTCCATCAGGTCGCTGATGGTTTTGTTGGCTTTTAAATCGGGATAGGATTCCACAACCGCGATCAGTTTGGAAAGTAGACCGGAAAGAGCGCCTTCCGCCTGATTCAAACCCGACATGGCCGTAGCGTTTCCGGGAGAAGCCGCGGCAGCCTTGCTGGCGTCAAACGCCGTGTTTCGTGCTTTGATCACGGCCTCCAGGGTTCCCCGTTCATGCGCCAGATAACCTCTGGCGGCTTCCACCAGGTTGGGAATCAGATCGTACCGGCGTTTTAACTGGATGTCGATCTGGGTGTAGGCATTTAGATAAAGATTGCGAAGCGCAATCAGTTTATTATAGATCCCGACGAAGTAAA
>JAQVLL010000398.1 GCA_028704195.1 Smithellaceae bacterium | reverse complement strand
CGTTGGGGTTCGTGCAGGGGGAAAGGAAAAGGGAAGGGGACTGCCACTTTTCAAAATCGGATTCCCGTTCGTTCTGGATATAGTCCCGGATCGCAGCGAGTCCTTCCTTGTTGATCTGATACGTGTGCCGCATTCCTCCTTTTTCCTCGACGGTGATTTTCTTCTTCACAAAGTCCACATCGGACAGGTTGATTGCCGTCACCGCTTTCCGCCTCATCCCTGTTTCCGTAAGACTGTAAATAATCGCCCTGTTGCGGTAGCACCTGTAACCCTTTCTCCTCTGTCGTAACGCAACAGCGTGCTTCCGCCGGTTTCTGCTCAGTCCGCCTGCGACAAGGAGAAGGTCCGCGGCATCCAGGAGCCGCCGGCGCTCGCCGGCTGAAAGAGCCCGCTCAACCTCTAGGGAGTTGGTCAGGGGAAGGGCCTTGATTTTCGCCATGGGATTTCCCAGGGGAAACGGCCTCAGTCCGTGTATCCATTTGGCGAAAGTCTTCAGGTGGGTCAGCACCCGGTTTATTGTCCTGTCAGACCAATGGCGGGAACCGTCTTCGTGAAGAGAACATTTCAGGTGGTTCTTGAAGGACTCGGAGAGCCTGGGAGTCCATCTAGAACGCGCATCTGTTTTCTCGGTCTGCTCCATGTATCGGATGAACTGGTTAAGATCCCGCACCTGTTCCTTCTGCGACCTGGCAACGGTCGTCACGGCATGGTCAAAGTACCAGCGTAACCAGGTTCGGAGGTCGTCCGGTGCGTTTTGGGGGATCACGATCAGGCTCGAATCATTAGGTGTAGCTTTTTGGTCATGTTTCTGAAGGACTTTTCCCATGTTTTCATCCCTTTTATGTATAAAAAGCTATCCCTAAGATATGTTTTGGGTAGCAATATTGTTTGTCCCTGTCAGTGTTTCGATGGTCTTCCCATCTTGCCGACTTCAACAAATGTCTCCAGGCGGATGATCCGTCTGTCGTGGTCTCGTAGTTCTTTTGTCATTTCAGAGAGTGTTGAACCCACCCTTTCAACCCTGTCGGCCAGCAGCAGAACTTCCTTCAGGGCTGTCATGGCTTCCTTGATCGCGCTCATGCTGTCACCTTCCTTTTTCGTCGTAGTTCCTTTAAAAGAGAGTCAGCGTCCCGGATACCCTTCTCCAAAGAGTTGCCAGCTCTCTGTGTTGCCTTTTTAAGTTCTTCAGCCATTGCCAGGAGCATTAATTCATCCTCGCTCGGTCCGTACTGGCAGCGCAGACGGATGAACTCCGACACGCTGACATCAGCTTTTCCCGCTTCTTCCACGAGCCATGCTTTGAAGTCGGGTGATGTCAGAAACGTAACCCGTGCTGTTTGAATTGCCATGATCTTTCCCTTTTACATTTATATTTGCATTATAATGATCATTATAATAATCGTCAAGGAAAATTATTAAGAAAAGGATAATAAAAAAACTCGCCATAAAAAGAAAAGCCGCGCTTGGAGCGCGACAAAGGGGATACAATTGCACGCGGTGAGAAGCTCCAAACTCGGATCTAGCAAAAATACACTAAACTGAAGAGGAACACCTTACAAGAATTTGACTGCATTTCCGAGGTTACACACATTGGATCAGAGCAGTCGACCAGATTGATCTCAATTTTTTCCACTCTGAATAAAGTCACAAATTGTGACTTCATAGCCGGGATGTTTATACTATCAGAAACTGACTTGACAGACAGCATCCAGTAATTTTTTCCTTAACGACCGCTTCACCTACAAAACAAATGTCATTCAAGGTTTCAGATGTTATAAATTACTATTTAAAAGGTGCAAAGAAAACCAAGCTGGAGCCATGGCCATTTTTTCTGAAAGCCTTTTCGTTACCCTGTGGTTCAATGATTCAGGGAACAAGATCGTCACTCTCTGCTTTCTTGCGTTTGCCCCAAGAGACGTTGCTGTCATAGCCATAGTATCTGACCATCTGTTCACCCCTGTTGGGCATATGCGAACACTTGGACGCCAGCCATTCCAGAGCGGGGAAACTCTGGCTTGTTTTTTTGTCCTTGGCTACATAGATGACCTCGCCTTCTTTATCCAGATAGGTCATCCGCTCTTGGGAGAAAGAAGCCCGGAGGATATACCGTGCCAGGTTTTCCATCGCTGAGTTGTCTTTGGGTAATAGACGGTTGCCGCAGAACACCTGAAAGAAAGGTTATTGAAATAAATCATTTTTGATTACCGGCAGCAGGTAAATTAACCCGAAAGCATAAAAGCCCCAGATGCAGTAAACAACTTTCTGTTCATGGGCTTGCAGAAATTTAATGACGGCCCTATCACCATTGCCAATCTTAATTTGACCCCGAATGAATAATCTGATCATAATCGGTACAATCGCAAAGCCAATAACCAAAAATAAAGTAAAGGCAATTACCTCTATGGTCATAGGATCTATTTTTATCCCGGAAGATTCAAGCATACCGCCAACAACCGCCCATCCGATGAGCAGAGCAAAACATGATGCAAGGATAATTACATAGATCTTTATAGACATGGCTTACATTCTCTTGATTAATGGTTGTAACATAGCATAAAAATGGAATTTGAAAAACTGTGGATTTCAGGAAGCTGTTAATAAACACGGCGAAAATAATGCCTTCGATCATGGAGAACATTCACTATCAAAATAATAACATTTTCTTGTCGACTCTAGCAGGTTGAAAAAATATTCATCATCATGCAAACAGGCAGAACGTTGTTCCGGATTCACCATGCGACCATGCCCTTTGAAAAATCTATTAACAAGCTGTTCGTATTTCCCCTGTGTCTTTTTAGCGACCCAAGCGCTTTTTGAATGCAAGTATGGCTGAAGGTCGTTCAGATCGGTTTCGATTTCGTAAATTGATTCTATGGTGTTCATAATTTATTTCC
>JAQVLL010000397.1 GCA_028704195.1 Smithellaceae bacterium | reverse complement strand
AAACAAGGTGGTGGAATCGGATTGCTTTACGATATATTCCAGTTCATGCGTCTGGTAATTGGTGTTGATCGTTACCAGAACTCCGCCGACCATTCCCAGTGCGTATTGAAGATAGACCCATTCCGGGACATTGGTCGTCCACACGGAAACGTGATTGCCGCGCTTGACGCCAAGCGCCATCAGTCCTCGCGCCGTCTTGCGGCATTGATCATATAACTGGGAATAATTTAAGCGGATATTGAATTCGGGAGCAACGAGCGCCGGATGATCAGGGAAGCGGCAGGCGGTGTCTTTAATCACATCTCCCAAAGTTTTGTTTACAAAATCAGACATATGATGCACCTCGCCATAAATTGGAAATTCAATTAAGCACAATCTTAAACCACTTAACGTAAACTGGGTTACGTATAAGCGTTTTTTTTTCATTCTGTCAATAAATTTCTTAAGCAATGATTAGATTACAGCTGGTTTGTAATTTTGGTGTCCGGATGATGTAGATGATATTTGAATGTAATCCATGGTTTATGGATTAAAGTACGCACCGGCCGCAAATGGCTTCAACTTTCGGGTTGCCATTCGGGCCGGTGAAAGGTTGTTTTGTTGTCCAATCGAATCATTGAGCGTTTGACACCCGGATGAAGATGGCGGTCTAAAACAAGCTGATCGATAATTGCCGGAGACGGTAAATGATGTTGTGTTTTCTTTTTTCAGATTCCCGGCCTTTTGTCGAACCACGGAGCTGCCCGCTCAAGTTGTCCGCCAAGCTGCATCAACAGGGATTCTTCAGCGAACCGGCCGATGAATTGCACGCCGCAGGGCAGTCCTTCTTTGCTCCAGTGGAGCGGCACGGACATGGCCGGCTGTCCCGTGAAGTTCGCCAGTTGGGTGAAAGGCATTTTGACGAGACTTTTGGTGGCCATGACGTCAGCTAATCCTGATGCCTTCAACAGACCTCCCAGATTCAGCGAGTTAATGATTTTCAGCAAAAACTGTTCAGACGGTTTCTGTTTTGCCTCTCCAATGCGAGGGGGAAGAGACGCGATGGTCGGCGTCATATACAGGTCGTATTTTTCATTGAATTTCGCCATTTGGCGTGAAAAAGTGTTCCATTGACGCCGGGCCAGGACGAAATCGCCCGCAGAGAAAGCCCTTCCCAGTAAATTTAACGCCCAGGTGGTTTCCTCCGTGTCATGGTGGTTGAGCGGCCTGCCGACAACGCTTTTGAGCTCTTCGATATCCGCGGCGACTTCCCCGAAATAAAGCATGAAATAACAGCGGGCCACGGCTTCCCCGTCAATGTCGGGCCTGGCCTCTTCAACGATGTGTCCCAGGCTTTCCAGAAGTTTTGCCGCATTCTGCACGGCCTGAACACACGAGGGATCGACATGAGCTTTTAAAGGTGACTGGATTGTATAACCGATTTTCAACGGTCTCGGATCTTGCCCCGCGTATTCCAGGAAAGGTCTCTCCGGTGCGGGAAGAAGACAGGGGGCTCCCGGGTCCGCGCCGTGGGTCGCGTCGAGCATGGCGGCGGTATCGCGAACCGAGCGGGTAATTACGCCTTCCACTTCCGCACCCTGCCATATTTCACCCGATTCCGGTCCAAGGGGGTTGCGTCCGCGTGTCGGCTTCAGTCCGAACAGCCCGCAACAGGACGATGGAATGCGGATAGAACCGCCCCCATCACCACCGGAGGCCAGCGGGACAATGCCTGCGGCTACCGCCGCCCCGGAACCACCGCTGGAGCCGCCCGGCGTTCGATCAAGATTCCAGGGATTGCGAGTCGGACCGTGCAGTTCGGGTTCGGTAATCCCCATCAGTCCGAATTCCGGCGTGTTCGTTTTTCCCAGGACAATCAGCCCGGATGCTTTGTAGCGCCTGGCCATTTCGCTGTCCTGTGCCGGGATATAGTTGCGGCAGGCTTTGCTCCCCTTCGTCATGGGAACACCCGCGATGGCGGAAACAAGATCCTTGCATAAAAAAGGCACACCGGAGAAGGGGCCTTGCGGGATCGGTCCCCCTGCTGCTGCCCGGGCCGCATCATCCATGCGGTAAATGACCGCGTTGATCTTCGGGTTGATGCGGTCCATGCGCTGGATTGCCTCTTCACATAATTCCAGAGCGGTGACTTCCTTTTTTCTGACCAGTTCGGCAAGCCCCATGCCATCATATTTTTCGTAGTCGCTGAATCCCGGCATGTTTCCCCTCCTTGGTATCGTAATTTTTTTCTGTCAATTTAAGAATAATATTGTTGCCGGTTATTGAAATGATAAAGACAGTTGCCGCCGCAAAAGTGAAGACGTAAAATTCTCTGAAAGTATATGAGCGAAAGTGCAACGAAGTCAAGGATATTTGTCCGCGAAGTAAAACAGGGATAACCGCTAGAAATTCTTGTCTTTTCCCGAAAGAAAGATACGCTCAATGCGACGGAAATCAATTTTACCTGTAGCGGTTCGATTAATGGAGGAAACAATTTTTATACGGCGGGGCATGGCAAAAGGCTCAAGCTTTTCCAGGATCATTTTTCTGAGCTGCACTTCCGTCAGTTCGCAGGCGACCAGGGCGGCAATCACGTTTTCCCGTCCTTTGTCCGCGGGCAGTGAAATAACCACGGCATCACGCACGGTGGGCAACGTCTGAATTTTGTTTTGGACTTCAAGAAGGTCAACCCGTTTCCCGGCTACCTTGACAATGCCGTCAGCCCGTCCCAGAAGCAGAAAACGATCATTTTTATCCGGCTGGACTTCATCGCCTGTCACGCAAAATCCTGCCATGTCTCTTTCCATTTCAATGGAGACAAAATCGGAGCGCACGGCGAGCCGTTTTCCCGATAGTCGCCAGGAAACGACATCGGCAGGTTTCCAGGCGTCCGTATTTTCGCTTACACTGCGCGCGG
>JAQVLL010000396.1 GCA_028704195.1 Smithellaceae bacterium | reverse complement strand
GATCGCAAATCCCACGAAGTTCGATTTATATCATGCAGAGAGGGTGATTCATGAATAAGTTTTATTATTCGTTCTTTTTTGAGGTTGATGTTGTCGATTATTCGCTCTGGAACTTTTCTTGTCCGATTCAAATCGAGATACGTTATGCCATTATCAATATAAGCTGAATGCCATTTTTTAATTGTTCTATATGATCTTTCAATTTTTTTACTAATTTTTGTAATGTTGCACCCTTTGTGAAGATCTAACAAAGCAACTGCGCGTTCCCATTTGCCCCTGTTGTTAGATCGTCTCCATTTCCTGAATGTTATTTGATCCTCTCTGGGAATATCTCTTATTTGATACTTGTTAAAATTAAGTTTAGAAAATCCATTTTCCTTGAGCCACATATGATAGTGATCGACAAAACTAGAATATTTTATTCCTGATGGTTCATTTTTTTTATACTCTTGCCAGAGAGTTTTCAGGTTTATGTTTTCGTTTTCTAGCCGTTGATGATATTGAAAAAAGAAATCATGTAAAATAGGATATTTGGCATTCTCGTAAATGCTATTTTGTGGCCTTATGGAAGCGGCGATATTATTCGCAGATAAATTTATAATGTCGGTATGGACAAGATCAGAATTATTATACAATTTTATATATATAAGGACGGTGGACCTTGCAATTTTAATTGATTGCGCTATCAAGTTGGCGCTGGCACCGTAAATCGCATGTTGAATTATTAATTCTTTTATTTTTCTTGGACTGATGGATTTTTGAGGCATAGTATAATCCGAAATAATATTAGCGCTTATCAGCGTAAACGTAGAAGAACGTTATAAATACCCTTGACGTTCAAAAAAATCAACTTCCAAAAATGCTACATTTCAATCCGTATTCAATAGATTGATGCGTTCAGTACCTATGAAGATTCGTAGGTGTAACGGATGCTGAAAGAAACATCCTTACACAGTATCTGTCAAGTCAAGTATAGGTGCGCTCAATCCAAAGGCGTCTGTCAAATCTTTCCCAGTTTTTTAGCCAGCAGTTCACGGATGATTTTCGGATTGGCTTTACCGCCGGAGGCCTGCATGACCTGGCCGATCAGAAAGCCCATAGCTTTATTTTGGCCGGCACGGAAATCATTGACCGCCGACGGCTGTTCGCCCAAAACCCTGTCGACGAGCGAATCGAGCTCACCGCGGTCGGAAACCTGCTTAACCCCCCTGGCCTGAACAATGGCTTCCGGCGCATCATCGGAGTCAAACAGATGGCCCAGTACTTCGCGTGCAGCGTTGGCGTTGATTTCGTCATTGGACAGCATTTTCAGCAACCCGGCAAAACGGGCCGGGGTTACAGGCGTTGCACCCAGCTCCTGGCCGCGTTCCCTGACAGCAGGGATAAGCTGCGTGGTCAGCCAGTGCATGGCCGTGCGCGGCGCGGTCCCCTGTACCAGCAACGCTTCAAAATAACCCGCAACTTCAGGATCGGTGCTCAAAAAAACCGCTTCCTCTCCGGTCAGGCCATGCTGCGAAACAAAGCGCTCGGCCCTTGCGGCGGGCATTTCCGGAAGCCGCGAACGCAGCAGTTCGATATCCTGCGCCGACAACTCAATTGCCGGCACCGTCGGATCAGGAACGCACGGACCTTCAAACTTGGCCCGCATCGGCAGGGTGACTTTTTTGTCCGGATCCCACAAACGGGTATGCAGCACCACGGCTTCACCCGCCTGGACACATGCGCTCTGACGGATAATCTCATGCGCGATGGCGTCACCCACATGACGGACGGAATTCATATTTTTGACTTCGACTTTTGTATTCATCTGTCCGGTGCCTTTCGGACGAATGGAAATATTTGCATCAACGCGCATGGTGCCGTTTTCCATGCTGCACTCGGAGGAACCCGCGTAGCGAACCTGTGTGCGCAGCGCTTTTAAAAATTCCATTGCCTGAAACGGCGTGCGGAAATCCGGTTCCGTGACAATTTCCACCAGCGGTGCACCGGCGCGGTTAAAGTCCACGAGGCTGATCGGCACGCGCCCCTCCATTTCATGCACCAGTTTGGCAACATCCTCCTCCATGTGGATGTGATGAATGCGCAGCCTTTTCGTTGTGCCGTCCTCGTCTGTAATATCAATCCCACCGCCGCGGGAAAGCGGAAGATGGGCCTGGGACAACTGGAAGCCTTTCGGCAGATCCGGATAATAATAAACCTTCTGGTCAAAGGCGCTTTTGGGCTGGAGCTCACCACCCAGTGCCAGGCACAAGAGCGCCGCTTTTTCCAGCGCCTCCCGGCTCAATCGTGGTGAGGCACCGGGAAACCACAGACAGACGGGACAGGTGTTGATGTTCGGTTCGTCGCCGGGATTATTGGGACAATCGCAGAATAATTTTGTTCTGGCATTGAGTTCAACATGGATTTCCAGTCCGATGACCGCTTCAAATTCCATCACGATTTACCTCCCTGGCGAAGATTCAGAAGATACTCACCCATTGCAAAAAGCCGCGCGTCGCCAAGCCTCGGTCCGGCCAGTTGAAAACCGGATTGTGCCGAACCGGACGCAGACGGCAGATAAAGCGCGGGCTGACCGGTTACATTGGCAAAAACTGTCGGGGAAAATTGTTCGTACGTGCCGGAAAGCGAAGCTGTTGCGTCTGTTGGAACTCCGTTTGCAGCCGGGAGAAGCAGAAAATCCGCCTTCGACATGGTTTTTTGCATATCCTCAAGCAGCCTCGCACGGATACGGCAGGCGTCTTCATAGGCGTCGTAACGCTGAAACTGGAAAAACGCGCCCTGAAACAGATAGCTTTTCACAAGCAGGCCAAAGGCCTCTTCGCGCGAGGACAGGTACATTTCGTTCCAGTTTTTTGCACCCGGCACCCGATGACCATAGCGCACCGAATCGTAACGCCCGGC
>JAQVLL010000395.1 GCA_028704195.1 Smithellaceae bacterium | reverse complement strand
TGATCCGTCTGCAATGCTATGAAGGACTGGATGAGGCCAAAGCGCTGTATGAATGGGAGTATGCCAAACAGCTGCTCTATACCCAGATGGTCAAGGACAAAATCAACGATATCATCGGAACCACGGCAACGTTGACCGAGGCAGTGGATCACATCGCGGCGCAGGAAGACGCTTTTTTTTCCGACCGGTTTATCCAGCCCCGCCCGCTGCTGCAGGCCATCAGTTCCGACCTTCCGGTGGTGCTGCTGCTGGACGAAGTGGATAAATCCGATCCGGAATTCGAAGCCTTTCTGCTGGAGCTGCTTTCCGACTTTCAGGTTTCTATTCCCGAACTGGGGACGCGCAAAGCCGTCAGGATTCCCTTCGTTCTTTTAACCTCCAACAATTACCGGGATATGAGCGACGCTCTCAAGCGCCGTTGCGTCCACCTGTATATTGATTATCCGGCGCGTGATACTGAAATTGCCATTGTCCGGCTGAAAATCCCGGACATTGAAGAAAAACTCTGCGCCACGCTTGTGGATGCCATTCGCAAAATCCGCACACTCGATCTAAAAAAAAGCCCGAGCATTTCAGAGACCCTCGACTGGGCGCAATCGCTTCTGGCCCTGCAGATCCATGAACTGAGCCCTGAAGTGGTCTCCGAAACACTCAACGTCATCTGCAAATACCAGTCGGACCTGGAAAAAGTTCGCAAAAACATAGATCGGGTGGTTATCTGAAGGACCGGGGCCGGCCGGCGTCCCGCGGAAATCTTATCATGGTGTTTTATGGTCAACCTCATTTCTCAATTTGTTTCCTGCTGTCGGGCGGCGGGTCTTCGCGTCTCCACCTCGGAAGTTCTCGACAGCCTACGGCAGCTGCAGCTGATCGATCCGACCGACGAGCTGCAATTCCGGTCGCTGCTTCGCGCCAATTTCGCAAAGAGTCTGAGAGATCTGCAGCATTTTGACCGCCTCTATCACCTGTTCTTTCACGAAATGCGAATCAATGTGGGCGACATGCGGTTGGCCGCTGATCAGACGGAGCAAATCCGGAAAGCGGCAGGCGTTCTGAAGGAACAGCCCCACGACAACCCTGTTTACGAAGCAGTGGTAGACTTCATGGCCGGCAACCCCATGACGCTGCTCGCGGAAATGCGCCGCATTCACATGGAATCAGATGACCAGACAGCGCCCACCCGTTTTAATTTCGGCCCGCTGGCCAGCCGGTTCAATGTCCTGATGCAGATCAACACGGCGGCAACGGCTGCCTCCCTGCTCATCGAAGAAAACTACCTGAAAATGGATGCTTCAGACCTGCAAAATCTGTCCTCTCATTTTGAAGAACGGCTGGATGCCGCCCGTTCCATCCTGATGTATGAACCCCGGCCGGGAGATACAGGTACGCGGAAAGTGAAGACCTATGAGCAGCGACTGAAGGATCTGGGAGAAAAAGCATTCTCATCCTTCACCCGCCAGGAAGTCGAAGAAATGCGTGAAGCCGTAGACAAGCTGGTACGCAAGCTGAAAAACATTGTCAGCCGCCGTTATGCCGTGAGGGACCGGGGGAATCTGGACGTCAAGAAAACCCTCAGGGCTTCTGCCAAATACAACGGTGTTCCCCTGGACATCAAATACCGCAGGAAAACTATGCGAAAAAGCCGGATCGTGACGCTGTGCGACGTGTCCGGCTCCGTCTGGGCGGCAGCTCGCTTCATGCTCAACCTTCTTTACTCCCTCCAGGATTGCTTTGACAAAGTAAATAGTTTCGTCTTCATTGACCAGTTGACGGACGTCACCGGCATCTTTGAGGAGCAGGAAATTGCCGAGGCAATCCGCATTGTCATGGAAGAAGCGGACGTTCATTATGAAGCGCCGACGGATTACGGAGAGACTTTTCGCCATTTTAAAAGAAACTACATGGAGCTGCTGACCAAGAAAACAACGCTCATCATCGTCGGAGACGGACGTTCCAACTACATGAATCCCGAGGATGCGATCCTGGGCGACATGCGCGACCGATGCCGGCGGGTCATCTGGCTCAACCCGGAACCGGAAAACCTGTGGGGCACGGGTGACAGTGAAATCAAGACCTATACCCATCATTGCCACGAAGTCCGCCCCTGCCGGAACGTCAACCAGCTGATCACCTTTATTGAGGAACTAATCTTGTAATCAGGCCGTAGGAGGCCGTTTCAAATAACGCGAGGCAATATGGGCAGGACCGAAACAGAAAGCTTCAAAACCCAAAAAAACCCGGCGGGTGCATTTGCCGCCCAACACGTCGCAAGCCGTCTGGATCTGCAAACGGGACAGGAATTTCCCATGGATGTCTGGCAGAAGATGGGAAAGGCCGGCCTTTTCAAAATCGGCATTGCCAGGATATACGGCGGTGACGGCGGTGAATATATCGATCTTTTAAAAGCGGGAGAGTCATTTGTCAGAAACGGCTACAATCTCGGGCTTGCCTTATCCTGGCTCTACCAGCAAATCATTGCCCATTACATCATCAGGATTTTTGGAACGCGTGAACAGCAAAGCCAGTATCTGCTAGCCGCGGCCGCGGGAAAAATCACCCTGTCTTTTGCCGTATCCGAACCGAACCGGGGGGCCCACCCGAAGCAGCTGGCGACAACGGCCCGAAAGCAGGGCAACCTTTATATCTTAAACGGAGAGAAAACCTATCTGACCAACGGCCCTATCGCGGGGATTTTTATTGTCATTGCCGTAACAGACGACACGACACCACAGAAGCGTTTTACAGCCTTTATCGTTCCTCGCACAACAGAAGGCGTTACGGTCACACAGCCGATGGCGATGAATTTTTTAAAGCCTTCACCACATGGCGGCATTAAGCTGAAAAACTGCCGGATTGGACGGAAGTCTGTCTTGGGAAAGGAAGGAAACGCCTGGCGGGACAT
>JAQVLL010000394.1 GCA_028704195.1 Smithellaceae bacterium | reverse complement strand
TCTTTCAATCACGACTGCCGTGTGGGATGACAATTCCGATGGTTTCAGGATGGCCGTGTTGCCTGCGACGATTGCCCCGACCAGCGGCATCATCAAAAGCTGAAACGGATAATTCCAAGGCGCGATGATCAGTGTCACGCCGTAGGGTTCCTTGTAAATGTAGCTTTTTGAGGGCATCATGAAGCCCGGTGTGGGGACTTTTTCGCGCGCCGCCCAATCACGGATATTGCTGATGGCGTTTTTTATTTCATCGTAGACGCCGGATATTTCCGTGGCATAAGCGTCCGTTTCTTCCTTGTGCAGATCTGCGTAAACGGCGGCGAAAATATCCTTTTCATGCGCAGAAATGGTTTCCCGGAGTTTTTTCAATGCATCAATCCGGAATCCGATTTCGCGCGTTTTTCCGGAGCGAAAAAAAACTTTTTGTGACTGATATAAATCGTGAAACACAGGATTCGCCATTTTTTACCTCGGGGAAAGGGATGGCTGGCGGGTGCACCTGGAAACAGGATAACCGCACGACCGAAGTATAAGCGCAATGAAGAGGCGTGTCAAGAGCGGCACCATGACCGCCCGATCAAAAAATACGCATTTAATCAATATATTGCCAATGCTGAAAAAAGCAGGGTCCGAGGCCTCAAAATTTGACCTTTTGTAGACAATTTGAATTGATAAAATGGCATTCTGGTGCTACATCACTGGGCGCAGTATTTTACCGGAAGGAGATTTAATTTATGGAACACACTCATGAAATCGAGCAGATGTGCCTAGTCGCCAAGGGTGCCAAAAACGGCCCGGCCCCCATCCCTCAAGAGGGCAGGTGGACGCAGGTGAAGGAAATTAAAGATATCAGCGGCCTGACCCACGGTGTCGGCTGGTGCGCACCTCAGCAGGGTGCCTGCAAACTGACCCTTAACGTGAAAAACGGCATAATTGAGGAAGCGCTTGTCGAAACACTCGGATGCACCGGCATGACCCATTCCGCGGCCATGGCCGCCGAAATATTGCCGAATAAAACCATTCTGGAAGCGTTGAATTCAGATCTTGTCTGTGACGCGATCAACGTGGCCATGCGGGAAATCTTTCTTCAGATTGTTTACGGTCGATCGCAAACAGCCTTTTCTGAAGGAGGGCTTCCCATCGGTGCAGGTCTTGAAGATCTGGGCAAAGGTCTTCGCAGTGTGATTGCCACCATGTACGGGACAAAGGTAAAAGGGCCGCGTTACCTGGAAATGGCCGAAGGATTTGTTCGTGAAATCGGCCTTGATGCCGACAACGAAATTATCGGCTACAAATTTGTCAACCTCGGTGTTATGATGGATCACATTACCAAAGGCATGGACGCTAATGAAGCGCTGGCCAAGGCAACAGGAACCTACGGCCGCTTTGCCGAAGCCGTCAACGTTATCAACCCACGAAAAGGATAAGGAGTTAAAAATGGCCATATTTGAAGGATACGAAAGAAGAATTCAGCAGATCACTCCTTTTCTCACAAAATACGGAATTGAATCGCTTGAGGATGCTGAAAAGGTATGCATGGTAAAAGGCGTAGATGTTCGGAAAATTGTAAAAGACATTCAGCCGATTTCGTTTGAAAACGCCGGATGGGCCTACCTGGTGGGTGCCGCCGTGGCAATCAAGAAAGGTCAGAAAGTGGCGGCGGACATCGCCGAGACGCTGGGTGAAGGACTCCAGTCATTCTGCATTCCCGGATCAGTTGCCGACGACCGCAAGGTCGGCATCGGTCACGGAAATCTCGCTTCCATGCTGCTCCGTGAAGAAACCGCCTGTTTCGCTTTCTGTGCCGGGCACGAATCGTTTGCCGCCGCGGAAGGTGCCATTGGTCTTGCCAAATCCGCGAACAAGGCAAGAAAAAAACCGCTACGCGTTATCCTGAACGGACTGGGAAAAGACGCCGCCCACATCATTGCCCGCATCAATGGTTTCACCCATGTGGCAACCGCTTTTGACTACAAGACGGGGAAGGTCTCCGTGGTGAAGGAAAAAGCTTATTCGACCGGTGAGCGTGCGGCCGTCCGCTGTTTTGGCGCCGACGATGTGCGCGAAGGCGTGGCCATCATGCACCTGGAAGGTGTGGATGTTGCAATAACAGGGAATTCAACAAATCCGACGCGCTTTCAGCACCCGGTCATGGGCGTGTATAAAAAAGAATGTATTCTGGCCGGGAAAAAGTTTTTCTCGGTGGCTTCCGGAGGCGGTACGGGAAGAACGCTTCATCCGGACAACATGGCCGCGGGGCCGGCATCCTATGGTATGACCGACACCATGGGACGCATGCATTCCGATGCTCAGTTTGCCGGTTCATCCTCCGTTCCCGCCCATGTGGAGATGATGGGGCTAATCGGAATGGGCAACAACCCCATGGTAGGGGCCTCGGTGGCCGTCGCGGTTGCGGTCGAACAGACGATGAAATAAAACATTCTGCAAGCAGGTGCCGCACTGATCATTCAACAGACAGCGTGGTGCCTGCTTTATCTTATTCAATTCCAAATCTTCATAAAACAGACTGTGAAAACACGTTCAGGCCTGCTTTTGAATCGGTTCTCTGAAAAAAATCATTGATTGTCGAAATGTATTACAAAGTGAAATACTGTGCATTTATTGTTTAATTCTATTTTAAATCAATGTGTTAAGCCAATGGCTGTCAGATATTGGGCTGTTATTTGTCATTTTACCGTCGGGAATCTTTACAAATTTGATTTTGCGAAAGTCCATCCCTTCGTTTTTTCCATAGCCGTATTCCCTTTAGATAAAAATTTATCTTAATTATTTTAGAATGTTAACATCTAAGAGGAGTGAAATGCTCTTAAAAGGAATATGTTATGCATACAATGTACGACAATTAATTTGATGCAGCTGCCGGGTGTTGGCGAATATACCG
>JAQVLL010000393.1 GCA_028704195.1 Smithellaceae bacterium | reverse complement strand
ATATCCAGGGGGACAAGTTCAGAAGGTTGCTTGTATCCCAGGGTTGGTTCTATGTGGAGACGAAATCGGCTTTCATCCTGTGCAATTCCTTTGAGCTGGGAGTGATTTTCTTTGTACATGTCCCATATTTTATTGATGGTCATGATTTCCGAGACCGCTTTTTTCTCTGCACGGATTTCAGGTCGTGATTTTCGGTTACCCTCAATCAGTGACGCACGAGCCCGTGCTGCCTTGGCCGCCGTCATATCATCCTTGTGCTGTCTGCCTGCTTTTTCTTCATGTGTCTTGTTGTTTTTCTTGAAGACAACATAGAAAACTTTTTCCTTTCCCTTACCACCGATCCGGTCCGCGTTGCGATAAAAGACACCGGGATATTCTGTTTTGAAGCGCTTCATGCATCCTCCAAAATGGTTAACCCAAAGGTTTCATTTTCCAACCCTATTTCCAACCTTCTGGGCAAATATAGCAGTATTACAAAGTAAGTCAATAAAAATTATTTGCTTATAAGTTATTGATAATATATAATAAATGTAAATACAGGTAAATCCAGGTAAAACACCGAAATTGGGCTCATAACCCAAAGGTCGTAGGTTCAAATCCTACCCCCGCTACCAATAAAATCAAGGGGTTACGAGAAAAACGTAACCCCTTTTTCTTTGCCTGAAATCAATTCCCCATTTACATGCTCAATTTATCCGAACATCATAGAACTTTGATCATCAACAGGATTGCGCTTCCCGGAAATCTGAAGGGGCACGATTGTCACTTTTTTGATTATTTAAAGAATGTCCCTGTTGCCCTTTTCTCAATGACAGAGAGGATCCTTTCAACGATTGCGTGTTTCCCATAGGTTTGATTGAAATCAGTGAACAATGCCATTGCCTCCGGAACGATTTTGCCGGACATATCTTTCAGCGTCTTTAAAACAAGACGGGGTTTGATCCCGACGGATTCGCCAAGCTTTTCCCAGTGTTTCTGTCTCATCCACGACGGTCTGTTTTCACCGCCAATTCTCATGGCCGACTTTTCCGTTAAATCGGGATAGACCTGCGTGCAGATCAAATCGTAAAATGGGGCAAGACAAGGTCCCCGGCCGGTGAATAGGATGGCGAGATTTTTTGCATGGGCGTCGGCATTACCGATCAGGAAATTAAAGATCACCCATTGTAAGAGGGCCATGCGGTCAGCTGCGGGTCTAATGCTATTTTCCTGCAACAACATAAAACAGTGCTTTAAGGAAGGTCCGCCTTCGCTTTCGTATTTCTGATCGGGCGAGAATCCCAAAGCCTGGCAGAAGTCTTCCTGATGAAGGCGTAAGATAAGGCCGTTCTTATCATGGTGGCGGTCATAGCGCTGGATAATGTAGAGTGGATCGGGACCACTGCGGATTGTGACCGGCGGTATGGACAGGCCCATCTTATGTGCCAGCATCATGCAGAAAGCTTCATTTTCGACAGTTCCATCCAGGTCTCTGATGGGAGGTTTCAGAATATGTGTGCTTGGTGCGTTACCCGAAGCGATAAAGATGCGGCCGTCTTCCATGTAAACCGGGAGCTTATTTTGCGCTCCGGCCAGAGAAAGTCGCATCCCTTCCAGGCCGGCCATCAGTGGTCGTCGGGGCAGGTTGGTGATGACCCGGCGCAATTCTTCATCATTGAGTTCCTTATAACCCGGTTTGGCGGCAGGAACATCACCCGGGGGCAGCACGGATACCGCCCCGGCGCATTCGCCGCCGATGCTGTTTAGCATTGCAAAGTCATTGCTAACTGAAATTTGCAGGCATTGCGCGACAATTCGTTTTATCTCCGCTTCCGGCAGAAGATTCGAAAAAAAAGGCCGGGACAGATCATCGGAGTATATCTGTGATCTCAAGGGGAGATGCAACGACAAGGGAATGGCTTCTTTTTTGCTGATCCATTCCGAATGATATTGAAAAACAAAACGCCTTTTTTCGTCCAGCCAGAGATGTCCGACCCTTTGTTCCCAGAGATAGACATCAAGTTCCGGTTTCCCAATATTATTTTTCATCCGGCCACTTCCTTGGTTCTACATGAAAATTTAGTCCTAACGCTTTCAGAACCTGCAGAACTTTTCCCATTTGCGCGGTTGCTTTACCGTTTTCCAGATCGGACATGAACCTGTACCCCACACCGCACAGAGCCGCGGCGTCAGCCAGTGTCAAACCGTCTTCTTTGCGTTTACGCCTTATTGCGGCGCCGATATCCAGTGTTGTCGCTATTTTGTTTTTCAAGATTTCCATCTCCTTTATTCCCTTACGGTAATAATATAGATTTATACAATCGACGTCAAGCATTATATTCCCGTACGGTAATTTATGTATTTAAATTTAGCCTTTGTTGTCATAATATTACCGATAAGGAATCTTATTTTATTTCCCTGTATCCATCATTTTATTGCGTAATCTGCGTCAACAACTTGAATATTGATGATTTCTCGCCACTGTGTTCCTTCGAAACACGTGACCCGAAGGTTTAAGAAACGGTGAGACAATAAATTTCTCTATTGAGTAATCCGGTTTTAATACAGAAACAATGGATGTTATTGAGTCGATTGAATGACGAGAATGATTCCGTTATTTCTACCAAAAAATGCATTATAGATAATGCAAAATATTATTGAAATTTCAAGTTGCATTATATATAATGCAGCTATGATTTTTAATATTGGTCAAGAAATTCACGAAGCACGCAAGAAACGTAAGTTTTCCCAGGCACAGTTGGCAAAAGCCTTGGGCATGAGCCGAACGACGATAGGACAGATTGAAAATGGAACGGTTCAGGAAATCGGCGTGCGCAAGTTGATCCGGGTACTCGAATACCTGGGGTTGGAATTGCGTATCCGACAGGCCGGCAGTCCGCCGACGCTGGATGAACTTCGTGAAG
>JAQVLL010000392.1 GCA_028704195.1 Smithellaceae bacterium | reverse complement strand
CTGCACGCGCTTCTTCCCTTTCTGAATAGTAACGATGAATCAGTCTCAGGATGTCGCTGGACAGGGCAACCTCGTATACAACGGATTCCGTTTCCAGTATTTTTTCAATTTCCCGCCTTTTGGCAAGGTTTGACGGATCTTCCACGAGAACATGGATTTTCCCTTTCTCCACGTTCAGAGGAAACCAGAGCATATCGACCAGTATGGACTTGTCAAGGCTGGAAAGGAGATCATTGATGACAGGCAGGTCGTCGCTGTAAGCTCGAAAGGGACAGGAGAAATGGTCCGACAGTGCCGCTCCGATATAATCTTTCGAAATGCCGTACCGCTCCATTAAAATTGTTGCCAGATCTTCCTTTGTTGTAAAGGATGCCTTTGCCGCGTAATTCATTTGCTCAGGCGTGACAAGTCCGATTAGAATCAGCTTTTCATACCTCTCGCTGAGTTTATGGCCAACCTGTTCAAAGTCCAGCAGCATAAAGAGTGCTTTGGCCAGACAGCTTTCGATTTCATCCAGAAAGATATGCGAGTAATCATCAATGGTCTCGCCGTTTTTCTTGTTTATGATTTCCATGACGCCCAGGATGATGCCTTCATACAGGATCGGGCTGGCGATAATCTGGCCGGTCAGGATTCCCGTTTTTTCGTCCAGTGAATCGTCAAAACGCAGCGCGTCATTAATTCTCCTGATTTCCCTGGCATTGTAAGCATCCGAAACATGGAGCATTTTTTTCTTTCTCGCGACATAACCGGCAAAAGTTGTGTTATCAATGGGAAGGCGGATTTCTTTTGTTTTTATGCCGTCGCTCTGCAGTGTGAAAATTTCTTTTTTCTTTTTGTCAACCACATAAATCGTGAAGACATAAATATTAAACAGTTTTCGGATGTCTTCCTTGATGTCAACAATGATTTCCCGAATATTTTCAGCAGAGTTAATGCGGCTGGTAATGCGCTGGATCGACTTGTGAAATTCAAGATTTTTTAACAGTTCCTCAACCTGAGGCGCTTCGGATACTTCTTCCTTCAGCGATTTTTTGATAAACGTGCCTGTTTTAGACATCAAGCGGTTCCTTACCGTCAGCTTTAAAAAACGATCTCTTTTGTTGTTTAGCAAGGGATGTGCCGAAACAAAATAAATATATAATAATCATGAATCACAAGTAGTTACAGTGATAAAAAAATTGAAAATACAAACAGGCAAGTCAAGCTGAATGATTCATTTTGACCCCGGAATCTGTTTTATCGGATGGCTTAAAGGTTGTAGGATTTTACTTTTCTTTTCAGCGTGGAAAGGGAGATGCCCAGTGCTTTCGCAGATTGCGAGTAATTCCCGTTGAATTTTTTCAGTGCCCGGCTGATGCAGTTTTTTTCAGTGATTTCAAGGGGTAGTATTTCTTCATCATCCGAAGCGGCTGGAGCCGCATGCGAATAAGACGTCATATTATTTCTCAAAAGCATCGACGGCCTGAGCGTCTGACCACGCTGGATGATCAGGGATCGCTCAATGACATTTTTCAATTCACGCACATTGCCCGGCCATTCATATTCCATTAGCTTGCCGAGTTCCGAATCGCTCAGGGGGAGGCTGGCATCCCGCGACATTTTTCCAATGAAATATTCACACAGTTTGGGAATGTCATTTTTCCTTTCGCGTAGCGGCGGAATGTGGATTCGAATGACGCTGAGACGATAATAGAGATCGTTGCGAAATGTTTTTTCCTTTATGGCGGCTTCCAGGTCATTATTGGCCGCTGCGATAATGCGTACATTGATCGGTTTCACGGTTTCGCTGCCGATACGCCTGATTTTCTTCTCTTCCAGAACGCCCAGCAGTTTGGATTGAAGATGGATCGGCATGGAGCCGATTTCATCCAGCATCAGAGTCCCTCCCTCAGCCAGTTCGAAAATACCCTTGCGCGTGGAGCTCGCCCCTGTAAAGGCGCCTTTTTCGGAGCCGAATAATTCCGATTCAATGAGATTTTCGGGAAAGGCCGCGCAATTGGCCGTGAGGAATAATTTTGTCGGCAGATCGCTTTTGTAATGAATGGCGCGTGCCACGACATTTTTACCCGTTCCGGTTTCTCCGGTGATCAGAACAGGTGCGTCCGTGTCCGCCGCAAGATCAATGGTCCGGTTGATTTCATCAAATATCCCGTGACCGGAGATCAGTTCATGTTCTACGGTGTCCCTCGTATTCTGATAATCGTGGATTTGCTCGGTTTTCTCCAGCTCCTGCGTGCGGAAAGCCTGTTTGACGGTCAGCTCCAGTTCAGCCATTTCAAAGGGCTTGGAAAGATAGTCATGGGCGCCCACCTTGATGGCCTCGATGGCATTGTTGAAGCTCGGGTAGGCTGTGACGAAGATGATTTTCGTCTGCTCATTTTGTTTCAGGATAGCGGGGCAAAGCGTTATGCCTTCCGTATCGGGAAGCTTTTGATCCAGAATGACCACATCAATTTTGGTTTCTTTACAGGTTTTCAGGCCATCTTTGCCTGTATTGGCCATCAGCACGTCCGTTTTTTCATCGGTCAGCAGATCGTGGACGGATTCACAGAAAATATCATTGTCGTCAATAATCAGGATTTTTCTTTTAACTTTCATTATGCGTTACGGGTACCTTCGGGAATCACGATGGTCACACTGGTCCCTTTATCTTTGACGCTCGTAATTTCCATGTTTCCCTTCATCAGGGTTACCATTTTCAATGTAATCATCAAACCCAGACCTGTCCCCCGGGTTTTTGTTGTGTAGAAGGGTTTGAAAAGATTGGCCTGTGCCTCTTTCGACATTCCGCAGCCGTTGTCTTCGACAATAATGGCAACCAGGTCCTCCTGTTTCATCACCCGAATGTTGATTTTCTTGTTCGTTTGATCTTCAAGCGCATCCGATGCGTTGGTGATCAAGTT
>JAQVLL010000391.1 GCA_028704195.1 Smithellaceae bacterium | reverse complement strand
CATCGTTTTAAGGCATAAATGCAAGATCAGACAGGGAAACGTTAAAATACTTGCAACCTGTGACGAATTAAATTGATAAAAATGAAAAGCGTTTTCCAAATATCGAAATTGGGTTGGATGAAATGCTTAAAGAGTCAAGATCAGACCTGACCCGTTTTCTATCGATCCTCTCGACACAATATGACGATTTCCTTTCACAGCGCCGTCAGTTCTTGACGCTCAAGATTCGGGATTACTATTCGATGCTGTAAGAAAGATACTGGCAATGCCATTTTCCGATGAAATAATAGATACGATCCATTCCCTGCTCAAAGGTTCACCGGCTGGCCTAGAAGTTTCTGAAATCCTGCGTGGCTTGCGTAACCGAGGTATCCGGGTGAGCTATCTGGGACTCGAAGACTGGTTGCATGATCAGGAAACCGTGGTGCGGATCGATAATGAGGGCTTCCGCCTGTCCTACGATGTGTCCGTGAGCCATCTTCCGCGCCGTCGCATCATTCCGGAGTTGGGTGAAAGCAATCTGGATATGGATGGATCGCAGGCTCTCCCCCGACTGATCGACTATTACATCAACTGTTTGAGGGAGGAAGGCAAGCGGATATACTCTTACCGAACCCATCAGGAAAGCAGCTTCATTACCCTGGATCATGAACTGATTGGCGCTGGACGGCCATTTGTTTCCGTGTCTCGAACGGAACATCCCGACTTCCTGAAAACCATAGCCAACCGTTCTGTATTCTATGGCTATCCCATGTATCTGGAATGGATAGAGAGCCGGGACAATGATTTCTGTGACTACCGCATTACTCCGGTATTCATTATCCGGAGGGATATGGAGGAAACCCCGCAATCCGCCATCTTCAAGATGGCAACGGTACATGCGCGCCTGAACCCGGAAATGATGACCAAGCTGAAATGGAGGGATCGTGCACATTTTGAAAAAATTCTCGATGCGCCTGAGGAACAATACAGCAGCTTCGCTGAACGCGTCGCATTGGTGGCCACAGAGTTGGCTGAGCTGGGTATTGCTGAGGAACTGGATCCTGCCCGTATATACAGGGAAAAGGATCTCAAGATGCTCGAAGACAAGAAGCCTGGTATCTACAACCTGTGCGGTCTGTTTTCAACGGGGGCGGATCCCTACAACAAGCGGCTACTCGCAGAGCTTGAGCAGGTAAGAAATATTCCGGCAGAACAGGTCAGCACAACGAGCCTATCTGCACTTTTACGCTCCAAGCAGCAGAATGCTTTAGAGCGTAGCGCGCTCCAGCTCTCTATGGGGCACTGCATTTTCCCGGGTATTGGTGCGTCACTCTTGAATGCCGACCAGATTACCGCGGTCAAGGAATCGTTTAATTATCCCATCAGTGTTGTCACGGGTCCGCCGGGTTCAGGTAAAAGCGAGGTGGTCGCCTCCTTGGTGGTTAATGTCGTTTTAAACGGCATGAGTGTGCTGTTCGCCAGTCGAAACAACAAGGCTGTTGAGGTCGTGCAGGAGCGCTTGAAGGAACTGGCCGGTCCCGATGGCCTGCTACGGGTCGGTGGCACTTATGACCAGGACGTGCTCGATCGGCTCGGCAAACTGGATGCGCTTCCCCCTGGGAGTAAGGGCTCTTTCTCCGCGCTCTGGCAGGCCTGCCTGAACCTTGTGGATGAAGTTGAGCTGTGCAACCGCAAGGTCCGGCAATGGGCGGAACTGCTCGACCAGTCGACGTCGGCAAATCTCGACTTTGAAAGCATGAAGCGTCAGCACATGCCCGGGATTGCCGATGGAGAGGAAAAACTCAGCCGTATTAATCTCGATGTTTTTGCCGAAGTGACCAAGCTCCTTTTGATGATCCATAATGACTATCGCCGTGGCGCAAAGATTGCAGCTTGGTTGAGATTTAAACTTGGGACGAAACGTGGCAGGGAATTGCTCTCTAAACTCAAGAGCGAGCTGATAACGGCGGAACTGGACGTGTTATGCACTTGGCCCACGAAGGCTAAGGAGATTGAGCCGCTGCTCTCGCGCCTGATGGAGGTCGTAGACCTTCTGGATGTACATAATCGCCTCAGGGCCGTGAATGATGCCATAGCCCGGGAGGTTCCCTTGGATGAGGTTCTGCAGCAGGTTGCGGAAGCCCGAAGCAGGCTTGCCGAGCAGATTCCGAGATTGATTGCCCTTAAGGTAAAGGATAACAGCGCTGGTCCCGCCGATGCGGATGATTCCAATGATGCGCTTTCCCGCTTCCGTGAAAATTTCCGCAGGTTGATACGCTCGAAATTGGATGACGATCAGCGGGCTGTCCGCGAAGCCATCCAGGCTCAGAGCTTTAGTGCTGTTCTCAAGCGGCTGCCTGCGTGGTCCGTGACTAACCTGTCCGTGGGGGGGCGCATACCCCTACAGCCGGGCATATTTGACTTGGTAATTATCGATGAAGCCAGCCAGTGCGATATAGCGAGTTGCGTCCCGTTGCTGGCCAGAAGTAAGCGGGTCGTGGTCATAGGCGATCCGTTGCAGTTATCGCAGATCTCCAATGTTTCTGCGGCCGCTGAACAGCAGTTTTTGTTGGAAAATGCCCTGAACCATCCGATGTTCGATCACCTCATCTACACGCAAAAATCAATCTACGATGCCGCCAGACACGTGGTTCCCGGGAAATCCTATACTTTCCTTTCGAACCATTATCGCTGCCGAAATGATATTATCCAGTTTGCCAATTCCGCGCACTGGTATGATAAGCGATTGGAAGTCTTCACTAACGAAGACGTTTTGAAGCGTCCGGACTGGTGGAAAAGGGGCATAATATGGGAGCAGGTTCAGAGTGCTGGAACCGGCGACGGTAAGAAATATCTGCTGAATGAGGAAATTGAGCGTGCGGTGGCTTTAGTTAGGGAACTGGAGACGCGCAACTATGAAGGGACTGT
>JAQVLL010000390.1 GCA_028704195.1 Smithellaceae bacterium | reverse complement strand
AACTCTTCAAAGGCGACCACAGCCACATCCGAAACACGGCTCCACGGCTCATTAAAGGATTCCAGCGGTACGACAAGGTCAGATTTCAGGGGCAGGAGTGCTTCGTGTTTGGCCGGAGAAGTACCGGATATTTTGACCTTCGGCTTCTGGACGGCACAAAGATTCATGCTTCCGCCAACGCAAAACACATTAAACGTCTCGAAAGAGGTAATACATTCTTAATCGAAAGGAGGATGGCAGGAACGAAGCAGATTGCGGCCTAAAAGGGCGGCAATTCCTCCCCGACCTTTCGGACGGGGTCTCCTTGCCGAAAAATGATGAAAGCTCCACGGAATCGCAGGGTATTCGTTGTCGGTTATGGCACTGCAACCCCGCTGGGCAGTACGTTTGCAAAAACCTGGCAGCGTGCCTTGAAGGGCGAGGCAGGTTTTCGGAAGGTGACGCGCTGCAGGGTTGAATCGGCCTGCGACATTGTGGGCGAGATACCCGACTGGTTTCCCCTCGAACTGGATTTTACCGACGCGAAGGAAGTGTATAACTGGAACGCGGCGTTTGTCATTCTGACGATGGAGGTCTGTAAAGCGGCATTGGGGCATGCGGGCATCATCATGGATGATCATATCGCACCGAGAATGGCCTGCCTGGTCGGATCGGCCCTCAACGGGACGGATGCGTATCGCGTGGCCATGCACGATCTGGAACACCGGGGACCGTTGCGGGTGAGTCCTTATCTGCTGCCGAATTTATGCGCCAATCTACCCGCCGGAAAAGCTGGCATGCTTCTGAAATTCACCGGCCCGATCTTTTCGCCGCAAGGCGCTTGCGCCTCCGGCAATCATGCCATCGGCATCGGTGCTCGCATGATACGTGACGGGGATTGCGATTTTGTCCTGGCCGGAGGGGCGGACGCGCCGATTCTACCGGAGCTGATTCACGGCTTCGCCAATATGAATGCCACGATCAAGGTTCATCCCGGGGATCGCGCCTACAGCGATCCTGCACAGGCTTCCCGTCCCTTCAGCGTTGACCGGAAGGGTTTTGTCCTTTCGGAGGGTGCGGGAGTTGTCGTTTTGGCGGCGGAAGAGGCCGTTAAAGCACACGGTCTGACACCGTTAGCCGAAGTGCTCGGCGTAGGATGGACATCCGATGCTTATCATTACACAAGTCCAAACCCGCAAACCATTGTCCGGGCGATCAGGGAAACGATTGAAGATGCCGGGGTCAAACCGGAGGATATCCATTACATCAATGCTCACGGCACATCAACGGGCAAGGGAGACAAAACGGAAATCAAGTGTCTGCGGGATGTGTTTGGCAGGAACATCGAAAAAATTCCCGTATCGTCCAACAAGTCGCAGCTGGGCCACACCCTGGGCGCCACAGCCGCTATTGAGGCGGCTCTGACGGTTGAAGGGATGCAAGAGGGCGTTATCCTTCCGACAATCAACCATATCCCGGATCCGGAAATATCCGACATTGACTTGGTGCCGAACATTGCCCGCAGGTATAAGTATGAAATGGCTCTGTCCAACGCGTTTGGCTTTGGCGGGACAAACTGCTGCGTGATCTTTCGAGGAGTGTAACATGAAACCAAAACCTTTTGTGCCCGAGATATACAAAAATGATGAGAAGTATGTTCGGGATCGGACGACAGGACTGATCTGGCATCGTACAGTGCACAGAACACTCTATGCCGATACCGACCGGTCCCAGGTCGTCTATCATTCCAATTATCTGCGTTATTTTGAATTCGGCCGCACCTCGCTGATGCGTGACGTGGCTTACCCATACAAGGAAATCGAGGAAAGCGGCTATGTCTATCCCATTATTGATCTGGGAATTACCTTTTATCAGTCACTCTATTATGACGATCTGATGTACATTCATACAAGGCCAGTCAACCTGGAGCGCGTACGATTACAGTTTGACTATGTCATTACCCATGCGGAAAAGGGGCAGATCATTTGTGTCGGATATACGAAACACTGCGCGGCCAACTCTGCCGGAACGCCGGTAGGGGTGGATCCGAAAACGGTCAAGTTATGGCAGACTTTTCCAGACAAACGATAAACAGGCATATCCCGGTGATGCTGGGAATCACTCCATACCTTCGGGATCATCGCGTTGAAGGGAAAGCCGTTTTCCCCGCCGTGGAGGCCCTGGTCGTTCTGGCAAAATCTGTGAAAAGCCATTATCCCCGGGCCGTGCTCTATGACCAGAGTTCGGCGCTTTTCCCCAAAGCCCTTTCTATTGAAGAAGCCGGCGAAAGCCTGGAAGCGCAAATCGAAATGGATGAATCGGCAGACGGTATTATCGCTTCACTTCAGACATCCATGAAAATCAAGAACAGTTCCATCAGCAGGACACTGGACCATGCAAAAGTAACGTTTGCAAAAAGGGAGATTGTATCCAGTACCGCCCTGTCTTTTCGCACAGCCCGGAAAATGGAAAGCCTCTGCATTCAAGTTCCCGCGGCTTCCATCTATCGTGAACTGGTTCCCTTTGGCGCATCCTATCAAAACATTACCGGAGATCTTACGATTTCGAAAGAAGGCGCGCTGGCGGATATTGCGGGCGGCAGCGGAGAAGCGGACGATGACATACTGGGATCGCCTTTCGTTCTGGATGCCGCGATGCACGCAGCCTGTGTCTGGGGGCAGCGGTTTGCCGACAGGGTTGCATTTCCTGTCGGTTTTGACCGAAGGATGATTTATAAGACAACCAAAAAGAACAGGGATTATTGCGCCCGGATCAATCCGGTCATTACCGGACAGGAGGAATTGACGTTTGTATAACTGAAATAGCTTTTCAGTGCGGATTCGAAAGCTTAAGTCATTTTTTCGTTTGCTTCAGAAAACAATTCAAAATGACCCCGCGCCAATACCGAATCAAAAACTTAAAAATTATTACA
>JAQVLL010000389.1 GCA_028704195.1 Smithellaceae bacterium | reverse complement strand
GGTGATCAGCGATATGTCGTCTCTGGTGGATTTGCTTTCCCGGGCCATGGTCCCTGATCCGCCGTCGCGCATCCAGGAGGGGGGATTTATCGCTCAGGGGTTTGATGACGGGCTCGATCATCTGCGATCGATCAGCCGCGACGGGAAGAAGTGGATTGCGTCGCTTGAAGCAAAAGAAAGACAGGCCACGGGTATCAATACGCTCAAGATCGGGTTTAACAATGTTTTTGGCTACTACATTGAAGTTACCAAGGCCAATGCCGGTTTGGTTCCGGAATCGTATGTGCGCAAGCAGACACTGGTCAATGCCGAGCGCTATATCAACCAGGAATTGAAGGAATTTGAACAGACGGTTCTCAATGCCGAAGAAAAAATACGTGAACGTGAAAACGAAATTTTCAATCAGCTGCGGGATGACTTGATGCCTTATATTGCACAGATTCAGTATAACGCTTTTCGGGTGGCCGAGCTTGATGCGTTTTGCGCGCTTGCAGAAGCGGCTGAAAAACATTCCTATGTCTGTCCGGAAATCGATGAAGAAGATCTGATCGACATAAAAGACGGACGTCATCCGGTTGTTGAGGCGGCTTTGAAAAAAGAAGGGTTTGTGCCCAATGATACGCTGATGGACCTGCAGGGCAACCGCCTGCTGATGATAACCGGCCCCAATATGGCAGGCAAATCCACCTATATCCGTCAGGTGGCTTTAATTGTGCTTCTGGCGCAGATGGGCAGCTTCGTCCCGGCATCGCACGCCCGGATCGGCGTGGTGGATAAAATTTTCACGCGCATTGGCGCTTCGGACAACCTGATGAAAGGACAGAGCACCTTTATGGTGGAAATGATGGAAACGGCCCGGATTCTAACGGATGCGACGTCCAGAAGCCTGGTGATCCTCGATGAAGTGGGGAGGGGCACTTCAACGTTTGACGGGTTGAGCATTGCCTGGGCTGTGGCCGAATACCTTCATGATTTTGGAGGCCGCGGCCTGCGGACGCTTTTTGCGACACATTATCACCAGTTGACGGATCTGCCAGCGTCAAAGGAAGGGGTGAAAAATTACAATATTGCCGTGAAGGAATGGGGTGAAAAAATCATTTTTCTGCGTAAGATCATGGAAGGCGGGACGAGCCGAAGCTATGGCATCGAAGTGGCCCGGATCGCAGGGGTCCCGTCCGACGTGATTTTACGTGCCAAAGAAATCCTGCGCAATTTGGAAAAGGGGGAGTTCGATGAGATCGGCATGCCGCGTATTGCGCGGGGGAAAAGCGCCGCGAAGTGCGGAAACCCGCAGTTGAATCTGTTTGCACAAAGCGAGGATTCCGTTCTTGACGAGCTTCGGCAAGTGGATATTTCTGCCATGACACCGCTTGATGCGCTCAATATCCTCCATCATCTCAAAAGCAGATTAGCCTGACCTTGCCGGTGTTCTATACGTTATTCCTCACACAGGTCAATTTTACCTGCCTTTGATCACTGAGACCAGAGAGAACTTTGGAAATGCCGTCCTGCAAAAGAGTGGTCATGCCGTTGGCAACGGCTGTCTGATAAATGGATTCGACGCTTTCTTTGTGCCGGATCATGCGTTTGATTTCCCGGGTGAAGATAAAAATCTCTGAAACGCACAGGCGGCCGCCGTATCCGGTTTGACCGCACGCATCACACCCCCTGGGACGGAAAAGATGAAAATGATTCGAGTAGGGAACATTGAGCTTTTCGAAATTCTCTTTCCCGTACATTTGAGCAAGTTCTTCATATTCTTCCGGGCCGGGATGGTATCTTTCCTTGCATTTCGGGCAGAGCGTTTTCATTAGCCTCTGTTCCACGATGGACAGCATGGCATCAGCAAAAATAAGACTGCTGATGCCCATGTCCAGACACTTTTCCATGGCGTCGATGATATCATCAGCCCACAGCGTGCTGATGACGAGATATTTTTTCAGGGCGGCTTCCATGCATATTCCGGCTGTTTCCGGGTGATAAATCCGGCCCGCCGCGATGACGTCCGGATCGGCATTCAAAAATGAACGCAGCACGGTAGGGTAATCAAAACCTTTTCGCCAATCGACGGGAACCTGCCTCAAACCGTCTTGTATAATCTCGATAGACTCTTCCGCCGTCCAGATTTTTTTCTCCGGCGTATTGATGTTGTCAAGGCAGGCATGAAGAGTTGTGTTCATGCCTGCACCGGCCGGTCCTACAATAAAAATCATTCCCCGCGGCTGCTGCAGAATATTGACTAGTTCTTTATAATTGTTTTCCGATAGCCCAAGCAGTTCCAGGGGGATTTTTTTCGCTTTGGCCGAAATGTGAATCACCATGTCTTCGGGGCCGGCGTGTGTCGGAATGAAGGTCACCCGCATGTGGATGGCGTTTCCCGACGGTCTTGTCAACGTCAGATTTCCGTGCTGAACGACTGACTGTCCTGTTCGGCTGAGATTGGCCAGTTGCTTCACGTGATCCACGATCTTTGCGTATTCTTCAGAAGGGATGACCTTGTTTTTCAAACACTGGCCGTCAATGCGGATGCGTAAATGAATAGTTTTGCCCGTAGAATCCGGTTCAAAATGAATATCGGAGCCACGGCGGTTGTACGCATCATAAATAATGTCGTTGAATGAAGAAAGAACGCGGGATTGGGGCACGGCCACGGCGACCGCGGTGGCGGCGGCGGGTGCAAGGGCTGTAGCCGCGGCAGGTTCATCCGAATTGTCATGATCCACATCCTTAGGAAATATGTCACGAAGGGATATGGCTGTGGCTTGCAATGACTTCTCGGACGGATTATATTCTGTTTGATACCGGTTTTGCAAAGTGGCTTCAGGTACTGTTTCAGGCGCCATAGCCGTGGCCTGTTCGGTGTCGGATAAAAAAGTGATGTTTGTCCGGGTTTCGTTTTCGGACTCGGGAACG
>JAQVLL010000028.1:5016-11770 GCA_028704195.1 Smithellaceae bacterium | reverse complement strand
AGGGTCAATCAGAGAAGAAATACGATCTGTCTCCCTGGAGGATTCTGCCCCCATGCCAAAGCTGCTGTGCGGATGGTTAAACGATGCCCGGTTGTTGATAAACTCCTTCTGGTAGAGTTCCATCGTGAACATGCCTTCGTTTTTGCCGCCAAGCATGATATTTTCCAGCTGGGTCAGTTTATTGTCGCGGATGCTGCTTCTGACAGACGGCGACCCGCGGGTGATGGATAGAATCGGCACACGGAAACCCGCTTTTTCAATATAAGTCAACTGCTGAACCAGAAGCCAGGAAAGAGTGGAGGCAAACTGATAGCGAATGACTTCCTGGCTTTCGCCGGACACACAGTTATTGATGCGGTAGATGGCATCTTCCGCATCAGTGGCATGAAGAGTCGCAAAAACAAGATGCCCGGATTCGGCGGCGTTCAGGGTAAGACGGATGGTGTCTGGTTCCCTGAGCTCTCCGACAAAAATCACATCCGGACTTTCGCGCAGAACATCGAGCAGGCCCTGGTTAAAGGACGGCACGTGCACGCCGACTTCGCGCTGTTCAATAAATGCCTTTTTGGGCTTAAACCTGTATTCAATGGGATCTTCAATCGTGATGATGTGTACGGGTTTAGCGCGGTTGATTTCTTCGATGATGGCCGCAACGGTGGTTGATTTGCCGGATCCCGTGCTTCCACAGACAAGAACCAGCCCGGACCGAAGATCGCGGATCTGGGTGAGGGAAGGATGCAGGTTCAGTGAAGTAATGTCCGGAATGGTTTCGGGCAGAAGACGGATGGCCAGACTTAATCCCCGCGTTGTGTAGAACGTATTGATCCGCACCCGCACGTGGTTGAAGGACATCGCGAAGTCGACGGACCATTTTTTTCTCAGGGTCAACAGCAGACGGTCACTCAGCATCTCTTTGACCATCGCGTCAATTTCCGTATGCGTCCACTTGACGTTTTTATCGAAGTGAATGATGCCGTCGCTGCGGAAAATCAAAGGGAAACCGCCGGTGATGTGAAGGTCGGAAATTCTCTGTTTGATGGCGGCAAGAATCAGATCTGAAAAACGCTTGTTCATATTTTGTGTCCGACGGGCTATCGGCATATTTTTTAATTCAACAAAACAACCTATCTAAAACGTATCCGTCTAAAACCGCCTATGATAAAACCGGCTGTTTCCTAATAAAAATTAATACGGGAAAAGCTTTCCGGCGTCAAGCTGAAAATATGGCATCAAGGACGACAGACAACGGGAAATGAACAAGGGAAAACCGGTTTAGAAAGAAGCGGAACACCTCTGAAAATGTTCATAACTGGCGGAGAGAGCGGGATTCGAACCCGCGGTACACCTTTGAAGGGCGTACAATCGCTTAGCAGGCGATCGCTTTCGGCCACTCAGCCATCTCTCCGCTGATTATTTCAGGCCTTTCAGAACGCGGCACACAGATTTGTGACGCTTGCTTTTATTTCCGGCGGAGGGATCAAGGGTCGTCCGAAATGCGCCGGGTGTCCGTACTACAGCGCCCAGACCCGATTCAAATCCTGATCGCACCGCGAATATGCTGGCGGAGGGAGCAGGATTCGAACCCGCGAGACTTTCGTCCAACGGTTTTCAAGACCGCCGCCATCGACCACTCGGCCATCCCTCCATCATGATGTTTTTTCTGTTATCCCTTAGGCCATCTTAAGGAGTAATCCGCTCAAGACCTCTCATATAGGGACGCAGGGCTTCCGGGACGATGATGCTGCCGTCGGCCTGCTGATAATTTTCCATAACGGCCACAACCGTGCGGCCAACCGCCAGGCCTGAACCGTTTAAGGTATGGACAAATTCCACTTTGCCATTGTCTTTCCGGCGATATCGGATCGCCGCGCGCCGTGCCTGAAAGTCTTCAAAGTTGCTGCATGAAGAAATTTCCCGATAAGTGTTCTGTCCGGGTAACCAGGCTTCCACGTCGTAAGTTTTAGCCGAAGAAAATCCCAGATCAGCCGTACAAAGACAAACGGTGCGATAAGCAATCCCCAGTTTTTTCAAAACTTCTTCCGCATTGGCGGTTAATTTTTCCAATTCATCATAGGAAGACTCCGGTTTGGAAAATTTCACCATCTCCACTTTGTTGAACTGGTGTTGACGAATCAGTCCCCGGGTGTCCTTGCCGTAGGAACCAGCTTCCGCGCGGAAACAGGCTGAATAAGCCACAAAATAAATCGGCAGTTTTTCTTCTTCCAGGATTTCATCCCGGTAAATATTCGTTACAGGAACTTCCGCCGTCGGAATCAGGTAATATTCCATGCCTTCAATTTTAAAAAGATCTTCCTTGAATTTAGGAAGCTGGCCGGTGGCGGTCATGCTCTCGGCGTTGACCATAAAAGGTGTAAATACTTCCGTGTAACCATGATTTCCTGTGTGCAGATCCAGCATAAAGTTGGTGATTGCCCGCTCCAGTTGAGCAGCCGCTCCCCTGTATAGCGTAAAGCGTGCCCCGGTAATTTTAGCACCTCGGGCAAAATCGAGAATATTCAGGTTTTCACCCAGATCGAAATGCTGTTTTGGTTCAAAGCTGAAAACCGGTTTTTCACCCCAGGTGCGCACCACAGGATTGTCTTCAGAACCCGTACCCTTCGGGACGGATTCATGCTGTATATTCGGTACGATCATGACAAAGGCGTTCAGTTCTTCTTCCGTAACCCGGAGGCTTTCGTCATATTCTTTGATCCTGATCGACACATCGCCCATTTTTTCGATCAGTACGGATGCGTCCTCTTTCTTCTTTTTGAGTTCGCCGACCTGTTTGGATACGCTGTTGCGTTCGTTGCGCAGGCTTTCCACTGCCTGCAAAATGTCCCGCCTTTTTGCTTCCAGATCTAAAAAACGGTCAAAATCAATTTTTTGTCCCCGCTCGTCCATTTTCTGCCGGACGAGATCGATGTTTTGCCTTAAGTATTTAATATCCAGCATAATTTACCTTCGCTTTCTTTTGCTGTTACCATTTGCAAAAGACGGAAACTACTATCACTTTGAATTATTGAAGTCAATGTTTTTGTCGGCAGGAGAGGGGCTATGAGCGGGTTAGCCTTCTTCTGACCATGCTGATGACAGCATGAATTTCCGGGCTTTTCAGGAGGTAGGCCGAGACAAAGAACACGCAGGCTCCTGCCGCTACCGTGCTTGCCAGGAAAATCAGTCTTGATTGAAGGCCGGCGGACGTGTCCCAGGGCATGAAATATTCAATCAGTCCGATAGCGCCGAGCATAATCACGGATGATGCAATGATTTTAAATAATGACGTGTAAAAGGTACGGTCGAGAAATGATCCTATTTTATTTTTCAGGACAAAAGCCAGAATCAATACGTTGACGGAAGCGGATATGGAACCGGCCAGCGCAATGCCGTTGTGTTTTAAAGGATACATTAAGGCCAGGCTGCAGATTACATTTACGATCAGCGTGATGACGGCTGCCTTAAACGGCCATTTGGAATCCTGAAGGGAATAAAAAGAGGAAACAAAAACGCGGAGAAGCGAATACGCCCAAAGGCCCAGTGCGTAACAGAACAGGGCCTGGCCGGTATAGACCGCGTCCTGAACATCAAAGGCGCCGCGCAGAAATAAAACGGAGATAATGGGCAGATTCAGGGCCATCAAGGCGACCATCGAAGGGATGGTTAAGAAAAGCATCAGCCGCAGGGAAAAGGAAATACTCGATTTTAATTCATCTATTTGTCCCCGGGCAACGTGCTTCGAAAAGCTGGGCAGAGCCGCCGTTCCGATGGCGATGGCAAAAATACCCAGCGGAAATTCCATGATGCGGTCGGCATAAAACAGGTACGTGACGGA
This sequence comes from Smithellaceae bacterium, assembly GCA_028704195.1. Classification (GTDB taxonomy): domain Bacteria; phylum Desulfobacterota; class Syntrophia; order Syntrophales; family Smithellaceae; genus UBA8904. Next base: position 7,938 of record JAQVLL010000028.1, on the reverse strand, counting down.
GCCGCCGGGCAGCAGGGAGGCCAGTATTGTTCCCACAAAAACGTTAATGGTGCCCACTCCCGCGCCCAGGATCGCGGGCAGCATGAGCAGGGCGATCTGTTGGATCCCCGGATGGCGGAGGTTGAATCGAAACTTGAATTTGACGCCGAATTTCATCAGGGCCGGCCATTGCATGGCCAGCTGCAGCACGCCGCCGATGAGTACACCTGCGGCCAGCGCGGTAATCGGCTGCGCAAAACAGTCGCGCAAAGCAACCGCGGCCGTGATCATTGCGATATTTAACATGACCGGGGACAAGGCCGGTGAGGTAAAATGTCGGAAGGAATTGAGAATGCCCATGCACAGGGCGACCAGGGCAATGAAAAAGATATAAGGAAACATCAGGCGGTTTAAGAAAACGGTGAGCGCGAATTGTTCCGGATGGGTAATAAAACCGGGTGCAATCAGTCCGACGATTACAGGCGATAGGAGAATGCCCAGCACGGATACGGAGGCCAGAATGACGGACAGAATGGTAAAAGCATTAGAAGCCAGTTCCAGGGCCTCCTCCCTGGTTTTCTTTTGCAGGTATTCGGTGAAGACCGGTACAAAGGAAACGGTAAGGGAGCCTTCACCCAGCAGACGCCGGAGCATATTGGGAATGCGAAAGGCCACCCAGAAAGCGTCGGTCATCCAGCTCGCGCCGAAAAAAGCGGCGATCACCATGTCCCGGACAACCCCGAAAACGCGGCTGACCATCGTTGCCGCGCCTACAATCCCGGCGGCCCTGGCCACGTTGACGTTTTCTGATTTTTCCGTTTGGTTCTCCATTTGCCGGTTTGAGCTCCTGCCTGTTTTGTTCAGGTGTTGACACGGACCGTTTTTGCTATGATGAATGCCCGGTATCCAGTCGATGGATTTTCCGTTCCAGATCCGTTTTGCTGATTTCACTGACCAGAATGGTTTTTTTTCGCCCCTTTGCGCCAGCGGATATTTTCATCTGGCTTTTCCGAAGTTTCAATTTTTTGGCCAACAGGTCAATGCAGGCCTCATTGGCTGCTCCTTCCACCGGCGGCGCGGTGACTTTCAGCTTCAACATACCCTCCGATATGCCCGAAATTCCGGCACGGGACGCATGCGGATTAACATGGATGTCAAAGGACAGGCCGTTTTTTGTTTCACGAATAAGCACTGCAGGGTGCATGGTGCTGACCTTTCTAAAAACCTGTGGCCAATTGAAGCATGGTTTTTACCAGGAAAGACTGTAAAAAAATGATGATCAGCAAAGCAACCAGAGGAGCGAAGTCTATCGGAAGGCTGTGGCGGGGAATGATTTTGCGTATCGGGCGCAGGACGGGCTCGGTAATCCGGTAAAGAAAAATAACAATCTTGTTGTAAGGATCGGGATTTACCCAGGAGATCAGGGCGCGCGCGATGATAATCCACATATAAACGGTTAAAATAATATCTATCAACCGGGCGATCGCGATTATGAAATTACTCAGCACAAACATATCGGCCTCACAAGAGCGGTTTTACCGGATTGTTTCACAGAAATCTTTCACAGCTTGATTGAAAGCGTCCGGATTTTCCATCATTGCCATGTGTCCCGTGCCTTCGATCAGCACGAGCTTTGCTCCCGCGATTTCCTCGGTAATCTGTTTTGATGATGCAGGAGGGGTCATTTTATCTTCCGTGCCGCAAATCACGAGCACGGGGGTTTTGATTTTGTCGAGATCTCCTCTCAGGTCGAATGTGCTGCACGCCGTCATGTCTCCGGCCATAACGTCTACCCGGGCTTCGGCAAGGCTTGCTCTTATGGCATCGTAGAACACCGGCCGGTTTGCCTTGGCCAGGGAAATTTTGCAGATGATGTCCATAATGACATCCGGCTGACTCAAGAAGCCTTCAATAATATCGGGGTTTACCGGCATGGTCAATCCGCCGCCTGCGGCCACGACGCCGCTGATTTCCCCGGGCCGGGCCGCAGCAAAACCAAGAGCGATTGCCGCACCCAGCGAATGGCCGATCAGGACGGGCCGCTTCAGTTTCAAGACATCAAGAATCTCTTTTAATATGCCAACATAAGCCTCGATATCCTGTTCTCCGTTCCCTTCCGATTGGCCGTGTCCGGGAAGGTTAACGGCGGCAATGTTGAAATCTTGATGAAGGTTCGCGTACTGGTAAGACCAGACGTCGGAATTACTGCCTGACCCATGAATAAAAACGAGGCTCTGCGAATGTGAGCCGAAATCGTCCGGATTCACCCAGCAGGACACACTTTTCTCTTTTACCTTGAATTGCCTAAGCATCGGACATTTCCTCCCTGCGAAAGTGACTACCACAAAAGCAAATTTTTATGCAATCAAAGAATCGGGAAGACCCAGGATTTATATTGACAGGATACGGGGAAAAAGTGCATGTAACTTGTATTCCCGTGGAGGTTAGACAGATGATGTTTACAGGCAAGACAGCAGCCATTATCGGAGGCGGAAAGATGGGCAGTATTCTTGCCCGGGGGGTGATTGACCGTAAAATTTTTTCCGCGAAGAATATTACCGTGACGGATATCGATCCCGGCAGACTCAAAGATTTGCAATCTGCCCTGAACGTGCAGGTTAGTGCCGACAACAAAAAAGCAGTGAAGGATGCGGATATCGTCATCCTCGCAGTCAAACCGCAGAATATTTGGGAAACCCTGAAGGGGATCCGTTCAGCCGTGAATCAATCAAAGCTGGTGATTTCGATCGTGGCGGGAGTTCCCACGGACGCGATTGAAAAGGCATTGTCAAAACGCCCTCGCGTTTTAAGGGTAATGCCGAATGTCAACGCAATGGCCGGAGAAGGCGCGGCTGCCGTGGCGCGCGGAAAGTTTGCCCAAAAAGAAGATGTCCAGTATGCGCTCGCCATTTTCAATGCCGTTGGTCTGGTTGTGGAAGTGGA
>JAQVLL010000028.1:0-5006 GCA_028704195.1 Smithellaceae bacterium | reverse complement strand
TGCGGTGACCGCCTTGAGCGGCAGCGGTCCGGCTTATTGTTTTGTGATTATTGAGGCCCTGACCGATGCCGGTGTTCATCTCGGGCTTGCGCGCGATCTGGCCGGGAAACTTGCCATACAGACCATGCTGGGATCAGCCAGGCTTTGTCTTGAGGGCAGGCAGCATCCGGCGCAGCTGAAGAATATGGTCACCTCGCCGGGCGGAACCACGGCTGCCGGTTTAAAAGTGTTGGAGGAGCGGAATATCCGTGAGACGCTGATGGCCGCAGTGGAGGCAGCGGCAAAACGCTCTCAGGAACTGGCCGGAGTCAGGTAATCCGCATGGCTGTTCCGGTTTAAAATTACCGGAAATGGAAAATAGGAGTGGTAATGGAAGTTGCGGGGAAAGTTATTGTTGTCACGGGCGCGGCATCCGGCATCGGCCGGGGGTTGTGCCTGCGGTTTTCCAGGGAAGGCGCGCAGGCGATTGTCGCGGCGGACGTCAACGAGGCGGGTGCGAAAGCGGTGGCGGACGAGATAAAAGGCGCGGCAGTGTCCTGCGATGTCAGCAAAGAAGAGGACATGATCCGGCTGGTGAGGTTTGCAGAAGACAGGTATGGCCGCATTGATATTTTCTGCTCTAACGCGGGAATTCTCGCCCTGGGCGGTTATGAAGTGGATAATGATACCTGGCAGAAGATCTGGGAAATTAATGTGCTGTCTCACATTTTTGCAGCGCGTGCTGTTCTGCCCGGCATGATCAGGCGCGGCGGCGGCGCCTTTATGATTACGGCCTCTGCCGCAGGCTTGCTCAGCCAGATCGGTTCACTGCCTTATTCTGTCACCAAGCACGCGGCGGTGGGGCTGGCGGAGAATCTGGCGATCACCTATGGCGATCAGGGTATTTCAGTATTTGCCCTGTGCCCGCAGGCGGTGGATACGGAAATGACGCGTCAGGGCGGCGGTGTGGCGGCGGTGGACGGCATGATGAAACCCGAACAGCTGGCAGATGCTGTGATGGAAGCCTTTCGGGGCGATGAATTTCTGATTCTTCCTCACCCGGAAGTCAAAACCTACATGCAGAGAAAAACATCCGACTATTCAAGGTGGCTCAAGGGAATGCGCAATCTGCAGGAAAGATTTGCGGCAGGAACGCCCCTGAAAAAATCATAATATCATGGTCAGGAAGGAGGAGAATCTATGGGCACAAACGGGAAATGTGCCACAGCGGACAACCTCGAAGACCTGGAGCAGGCTCTCAGAGACACCGATCATGTCATCGCCATGGTTTATGTGTCCTGGTGTCCGTTTTGCAGAAAGGCCCTCCCTGTATTTGAAAAGCAGGCGATTACAAAACCGCGGAATCTTCTTCTGGTCGCCGACGATGAGGAACGCGTTGCTGATCTGTATGACATTGACATTTTCCCGACGTTGATCCTTTTTGACAAAGGCCGTATCGTCAAACGCCTGGACGGTAAACCCGGCATGGGTTTGAGTGACAAACAAATTGCCGATTTTATCAAATCCTGTAATCTGTCCTGAAATCGGGAAAGAACCGGAGTGCAAACCATTTGGATATCGTTATTAAATATTGCGGCGGCTGCAACTGCCAGATCGACAGATTAAAAATCATCCGCGATGTCGAAAACTTCCTTGCCGCCGGTGATCAATTCACGGACAATCCAACCGGAAAGCGGTTTGATGCAGGCATTTTGCTTTGCGGATGCCCGACGGCCTGTGTCGGGAAACCTGAACGTGTTGATTTGACCGGAGACTGGATTGTTGTTGCCGGTAAAACCGTTGATTCCCTGGAGATGCCGGAAGGGGAACTCTCTGAAGCGATTGTTCAGAAAATAAAAGCAATAAAAGATGGAGGCAAGATTATGGATCTGAAATATCTGCTGTTTCATGTAGACGCAAAAGTGGCGACTGTAACCATCAATAGACCGGACAAAGGCAATGCGCTCGCACCTCAGGTCCTTGACGAAATAGCGGCTCTGTTCACATCCATTGCCGCCCGCAGGGACATAAACGTTGTGGTTTTTACAGGCGGCGAGAAATATTTTTCGGCTGGGTTTGATTTGAATGAAATCCGCAAACTCGAAAAAGTGTCCAATGAAGCTTATATTGACCTGTTTCATCGTGCATACCGCTCGATTTTATTTTGTCCGCAGCCGGTAATCTGTGCGGTGGGTGGCGCGGCAATCGCAGGCGGGTTTGACCTGACCATGATGTGCGACATTCGCTATGCTTCCGAACGGGCCAAATTCGGGCAGCGTGAAATTGTTTTGTCACTCACACCCATTATGGATCCGCTGTGGCGCATTATCGGACTGGGGCGGGCCAAGGAAGTGGCGTTGACCGGAAGGATTTACGACGCTTATGAAGCGGAAAAAATGGGATACGTAAGCAAAGTTTTCCCGGAAGGAAAACTGCTGGAATCCGTGGACGAAATTGCCCGAGAAATGGCGGCTTACGACCACGGTTGCCTCAAGGAAACCAAGGCAATTGCCAATAAAGTTCTCAACGAAGACCTTGACGGGGCTATGCGGATCCAGGAGTGGCTTTTCAGGACCTATATCGGCTCAGAGGATAATCATCAGAGAATCGACGAGCTTCAGGCCAAACTTGCAGCAGCGAGGAAAAAATAAGGTTCAAGGCGAAAGGCGAAGGGAACAAGGCTCAAGAAATAAAACAATGAATCATTCATGTGATAAATAACGGACAACCCGCAAAAACCACTTATGCGTAATGTTGAAAAAATCAGCACTAAACCCCGGTCGTAGCCCGCTGGACTGCTCCAGTTAAGCTTTCACAAGCACAAAAAGCCTTGCCACCCCAACAGATGGCAAGGCTTTTTTCGGCATAGATAAAATATGTAAAAAAGTATTAACTGCGAAGCATCTCTCCAAATAGCCTTGAACCTTCATCCTTTCGCCTTTCGCCTTTCGCCTTTCGCCTTTCGCCTTTCGCCTTTAGCCTTAGCCTTTCGCCTTGTACCTTGATCCTCTCTTCCCGTGCCTTTCCTTGAGTAAAAGCAACTAGATAGGCGAATTAATTGACTTAAGACTACAAATATCACTAAAAAATCATAGTTTCACTATGGAATGAAATAATACTTGACAGTGTGACTATGATGCTGTAATTTAATTCCAACTTGAGAAAGGATTTATCATGGTAAGCCATCCCCGAACGAAAAGCCGAAAAGACCGGATTATGGACGCGGCTTTGCGCATTTTTGCCGAAAAGAGTTTCCAGGAGGCTACGATCTCAGAAATCAGTAAAGAAGCGGGGGTTTCCGAGGCCACTATCTATGAATACTTTGGCACAAAGGAAGATCTCCTGTTTGCCATCCCCGAAAAAATTTCCAATGACACGGCCAAAGAATCCCATGCGGTATTGCCGTTTATCAAGGATGTCGAAGGACGGATGCGAGCCATCCTGTTCAGCTACGTTCAGCTCTATCAGAATAATCCGCACTATTCCGCGCTTGTGTTGCTTCAGCTCATGTCCAACAAGCGTTTTCGCCAGACGGCCGCCCACGGGGCCATTCGCCGCTCAGCCCACAGCCTGCTGGAGATCATCCGCGAAGGAATCGCTGACGGTACATTTCGCTCGGATGCCAACGCTTACCTGATCCGTTCCATGCTGATGGGCACCATTGAGCATCTCTTTATTCACTGGCACATGCAGGGGATGCCCAGTCGTGAAAAGAGTATCATGGACATGCTCGATCCGTTTCTGGAAATTGTCCTTAGCGGGATCCGGGCAAAAAAAGAACAGCAGGGGTTCACCCTGCATTTGAATCTGGAAGATGCCCGTGCTCTGGGGCAGCTTCTGCAAAATGATCTTTCGGCGAAATTACCCGAGAGCGGTGTGAACGTTCTACGCAAAAGCAAAAAAAAATATTAAACAACAACGCCTACACAAAGAAAGGAGTACCCCGTATGAGAACCAAGCAAGATTTTATTAACGCCCTGTCGAAGATGAAACGCAACATCTATTATGACGGGCAACTGATCGACCGCACCGACGAGCTGCAAAGCGACTGTATCAACGTCATGGGCACGACCTATGACGAGGCCGCCAAGCCGGAGAACGAAACGCTGATGACAGCCACATCTCACCTCACCGGAGAGAAAATCAACCGCTTCACCCATATTCACCAGAACACGGTCGACCTGCACCGCAAACAGGACATGACCCGCATGCTGTGCCAGAAAGTCAGCGGCTGCATCCAGCGGTGCATGGGCATTGACGGCACCAACGCCATTTACAATGTTTCTTACGAGGCGGACAAGGTGAAGCCGGGTGAGACCAATTACCATGAAAACTTCAAGAAATGGCTGACCCGTTTCCAGAAGGAAGACATGATTGCCGCCTGCGCCCAGACGGACACCAAGGGTGACCGCATGCTGCGCCCCGCCGAACAGCCCGATCCGAGCGCTTACGTGCGCATCAAGGAAAGAACAAAGGACGGCATCATTGTGGAAGGCTGCAAACTGCACATTTCGGAAGCCTCCGTCTCCGACGAAATTCTCGTCATTCCGACACGGGCCCTCAGGGCGGAAGATAAGGACTATGCGGTAGCCTTTGCCGTTCCCGCGGACTACGACGGCATGACCCAGGTGGTGACCATTCATAATTACCGCCAGCGCGAACATTTTAAACGGGGATTCACCCCGGGGCTGACCGATTCGTACCTGATTTTTGACAACTGTTTCGTGCCGTGGGAAAGAGTCTTCCTGGCCGGTGAACACCTCTATGGCGGCGTTCTGGCACTGCTGTTCGCTTTGTTCCACCGCCATTCCTATTCCGGCTGCAAGCCCGCCATTGGCGACGTCATCCTGGGCACCGCGGCGCTGGCTGCCGAGTGCAACAACATCCACAAGGAGTCCCATGTCCGTGAAAAGCTGGCCGAGTTGATCATGACGATTGAGCTGGGCTACGCGGCGGGCTACACGGCTTCGGATCTAGGCAAACCGGAAGTCTATATCCCCGGGATGGGCTTTGTTCCGTTTGGACCC
>JAQVLL010000388.1 GCA_028704195.1 Smithellaceae bacterium | reverse complement strand
TTGAAATGTGTAGAATCTGTTTGAGGAAACTTTCCCTGCAGGGCGAGCTTCCCGGTATGATAAAATCAAGCTGGTAATTTACGTTTAAGGAGAAAAAGCATGGGGATGACAGATCCTATTGCCGATATGCTGACAAGGATTCGAAACGGGAATAAAGCCCGTTTTAAAAATGTCAATGTATATATGTCACAGATGAATATGAATGTTGCCAAGGTCTTGAAAGCGGCTGGATATATCAGTAACTTTGATGTTGTAAAGGATGAAAAGGGGCATCCGATGCTGAAGATCACCCTGAAATATCCTGACGCCAGGCACAAGGTGATCACGGGTATCCAGAGAGTCAGCAAACCGGGCCGCCGGGTATATGTTGCTGCGGACAGCATTCCCAAGGTTCTCAATGGTTTTGGTATTTCGATTCTTTCCACTTCCCGCGGTGTTATAACCGATCAGGAGGCCAGAGAATCAAACGTCGGCGGAGAGATTATTTGTAAGGTTTGGTAATTCAATGAAAGTTTTTAACGGGAGTTCTTGTTCATGTCGAGAATAGGTAAAAAATCGATCACTTTACCAAAGAATGTGAAGATCAGTCAAAGTGACGGTATTGTTAAAGTCGAAGGTCCCAAGGGCGCGTTGTCTTCGAAATTGCCTGACGGCATTACGATGGTGGTATCCGATAATAATCTTTCCATCGAGCGCAAATCGGAGGATCGTCTTGTCCGTTCGTATCATGGATTGGCCAGAACCTTGATCAATAATATGGTGACCGGTGTGAGCACCGGCTTCGAAAAAGGTCTGGAAATATCCGGAGTAGGTTATCGCGCGGAAGTTGCGGGTTCGACCCTGAAAATGGTTTTAGGTTTTTCCAACCCGATCGAATACAGCATTCCCAAGGGAATCGAAGTGAAAGTCGACAAACAGGTTAATCTGGTGGTTTCCGGAATCAGTAAAGAGCTCGTCGGCCGTGTAGCCTCGGAAATCCGTTCATTGAAAAAACCGGAACCCTATAAAGGCAAGGGCATCAAGTATACAGGTGAACATATTCGTCGTAAAGCCGGCAAGTCGGCAGGCGCCTAAGCAAGATTTTAAACATCATAAGTTTTAAGAGGTGGAACATTGGCTTCCAAGAAAACGCTGAAAATCAGGGAGAAGAGAGAGAAAAGAGTAAGGGGCAAACTGACGGGAACTTCAGAAAGGCCTCGCCTTTCCGTTTTTCGTTCGGACAAACACATCTATGCTCAGGTAGTCAACGATGCTGAAGGCAAAACCATTGCCGCAGCGTCAACGCTTAGCAAAGAACTGGCCGGTAAACTCAAGGGAATCAAAAAAGTAGATGTGGCCAGGGAAGTGGGCAAATTGATCGCGGCGCGCCTGCAGACTTTGGGTGTTGAAAAAATTGTTTTTGACAGAGGGAAATTCCTCTATCACGGTCGTGTGAAAGCCCTGGCCGACGGCGCTCGGGAAAATGGTCTGAAATTTTAAATACAATACAGTGAAGAACTCATGGTAAGGGAAGAATCGTTGGAAAAAAAAGAAATGAAAGAAGTGGAGCTCCTCGACAGGGTAATTGCCATTAATCGTACGGCAAAAGTTGTCAAGGGAGGAAGGCGGTTTCGTTTCAGCGCCATCGTGGTGGTCGGTGACGGCCAGGGCATGATCGGTGCGGGTTTGGGCAAAGCGCATGAAGTTCCCGAAGCGATACGCAAGGGGATGGAAATGGCCAAGAAGAATATGGTCAAAGTTGCGGTGGCCAATAAAACGATCCCTTATGAGGTTTTAGGGAAGTTCGGTGCAGGGAAAGTATTATTGAAACCGGCATCGGAAGGAACGGGCCTGATCGCCGGCGGTGCGGTAAGAGCCGTTTTAGAGGTTGCAGGTGTTCATAATATTTTGACGAAATGTCTAGGATCGCACAATCCACACAACCTGGTCAAGGCTACCGTGCAAGGGCTTTGTCAGTTGAAAGATCCTGCGGAAATTGCTGCCCTGAGAGGCAGGTAATTCATTGACGAGGGTATTTATACAGTGGCCAAAATGTTAAAAGTTAAAATGGTGAAGAGTGTCATTACCCGGCCGGAGAAGCAGAGAAAAATCATGCGCGGTCTGGGATTGAACAAACTGAACAGCACCGTGACTCTGGTGGATACTCCGGAGATCCGTGGCATGATTAATAAAGTGATCCACCTTGTTTCTGTGGAAGAGTCAAAGGAGTAAGTTATGGATTTGAGTTCTCTGAAAGCGCCTGCCGGAGCGACGAAGAAAAGAAAAAGAGTCGGCCGTGGTGACGCTTCCGGACACGGAGGAACATCCGGTAAAGGTCATAAAGGACAGAAAGCCCGTTCTGGAGGTAGTACACGGGATGGTTTTGAAGGCGGTCAGATGCCCATGTCCCGCAGACTGCCGAAAAGAGGGTTCAGAAATCCCTTCCGAGAAAGTTATGTTGCCGTGAATCTCATGGACTTGTGCCGCGTATTTGAAAAAGGAGCGGTTATTGACGAAGCGGCAATTCTGGCAAGCGGGCTCGTCAAGAAAAAAGGCAACGGAATCAAGATCCTGGCCAAGGGCAATATTGATTTTCCTGTAACAGTGAAAATGACCAGGATCAGTGCGGCTGCAAAAGCAAAAATTTCTGCCGCGGGCGGAATTATTGAAGAGGTAATCTGACTTGTTAGAAGGATTAGGCGGCGTTTCCAAAATACCTGAACTGCAAAGGAGAATCTTATTCACCTTTCTTCTACTTGCAGTTTATCGTGTTGGCGTTTTCATACCGACTCCCGGAATTGACAACATGGCCTTGCTGGCATTTTTTGAAGGTGCCAAAGGTTCCATGCTGGGATTGATGGACCTGTTTGCCGGCGGTGCGTTGAGTACGTTTTCGATTTTTGCACTCGGCATTATGCCATACATTACCTCATCCATTATTATTAAT
>JAQVLL010000387.1 GCA_028704195.1 Smithellaceae bacterium | reverse complement strand
CAGATCACCGCATCCAAAAAGTTGGCTTTGAGCTCCTTCAGATATTTCACATTATAGTCAATGCACAGGATGGACGGATAAAGACTGAGATTGATGTTGCCTTCCACGGGCAGGTAAATCGAAAACCGGCTGCCTTTTCCGGGACGGGAGAGCACGCCGATGGTGCCCTGATGTTCCTTGATCAGTCCGTAAGATATGGAAAGCCCCAGGCCCGTGCCGTCAAGTTCCCTCCTGGTGGTAAAAAAGGGATCAAAAATATGTTCCATGGTCTTGCGATCAATCCCCTTTCCATTGTCTTCGATATCGACGACCACGGATTTTAGGCGGTCAATATAACGGCAGCGGATGCTGATGACTCCTTTCTGTCCTTCGGGTATTGCCTGATGTGCATTAATCAGCAGATTGGCAATCACCTGTTCGATCTTCTGGAAATGTCCGTAAATTAGAGGAATTTTTTTAGCAATCTCCTGATCGATTCTGGACACGTTTCTTCTGATCTGCGCTCCCACGATGACTAGCGCGCCTGCAATCACATCCGGAACGGCAACCATTTTCTTCTGTGCGGTTTCATCAGAACGGGAAAATTCCTTCAAACTCGTGATGACCCGGCTGATGCGGTTGGCGCCGATTTTAAATGCCTGGATAATCTCCCGCATATTGCTGCATACTTCCTCATAGGACAAACCTCTTTTTTCCCAGTCCGGATGATTTGAACCGCTGTGTGCCAGAATGGTTTCCACCGTGTTCCAGATTTGTTCCAAAATGGGAACGTTGTATGCGATAAAACTGACAGGATTGTTGATCTCATGTGCGACACCTGCAACCACCTCGCCCAGCGCAGTCAGTTTGTGCGTCTGAATCATCTGCTGGAGCCTCAGCTCTCCTTCCTGGCGAATTTTCTTGTCTTCGGTGACATCCTGCCAGGCACCGACAATATAGCTGGTTGATCCGGCCGGAAGGTGGACGATCCGCCAGTAATCCGAAAACCAGCGGTAGGTGTCATCCATCACCCGGAATCGATAGCTGTACCGGTGTGTTCCTTTCTCGTGCTCGGTTTGCAGGCCTTCAATGACACGCGCCCGGTCATCAACGTGAACATGGTCTATCCAGAAATTTTCATCATCAACAAAGCATTGCGGCGGATAACCGGTGATCTCTTCAATGGTGCTGCTTACAAAAGTGATCGCAAAATCACCATCCGCCTTTCGTGTGTAAGAAATAATCGGCAAAGACTCCAGAAGCAGGGACAGATGATCGGTGGTCTGTTTGAGGGCCTTCTGCGTCCGGTGGCGTTCCATCAGTTCGTTCAGCAGAGCCTCATTGGCCCGGGCGAGTTCCGCGGTTCTGGTTTTGACGCGCTCTTCCAGTTCACTGTGCACTTTCAGCAGCAGCATTTTTGCTTTTTTTCGTCGGCTGATATCTTCCAGGGTTTCGATGGCCCCAATCAGATCACCGTTTGAATTACGGATAATCGCCGCTGTAAATCGCAGCCATTTACCCTGATGCCCAAGTTCGGGAAAAAAATCTATGGCCTCATAAGCTTCATCCAGCAGTTTGGACTTCACATATTTCCCGGCATACCATTTGGAGATCTTTTCCTGGCCGCGATTGACCAGAAGGTCCGCCATGCAGGGACGCTTGCTGCTGTAGAATGCCCGCCAGTGTTGAGAAGTGCCGATAACCTCTTCGGCCTTTATTTTGGTGAGCTCTTCGAGGGCCCTGTTCCAGTAGAGAATGCGGTGATTTTTATCGATCACAAAGGAGGGAATGGGCAAACCGCCTATGACACTGTGCAGCCTCTGCTCGTTTTCCTTGAGTTCACTTTCCGCACGTTTCCTTTTGATATCCGATTGACGGATCTCTTTGAGCTTTTGGCGCAGCTTCTTAATTTCACAAACCAGATCATCATTCGATTGCTGCCTTTTATTCATGATTTTACCTTTTACCATGCATTGGGAGCTGACATGATTTTATTGACTTTCCACAACTGGACCGGCTGCAATTTAAGATTCTGTTTGAATGCAATACAATTTAATTATATTGGCTTTAGCAAAGAAGTCAAACACTTCTTTTGAAATGGTCTGTATAAGAGATGAACCGGGGAAGGATGGTCACGGAAAGCATGAACCAGCGTGCTTCAAAGCGAATAAAACTGATCCTGTTTCCTCCTGACCGGTAACTCCCTGCGATTTGCTCTTGACACCGTGCGTCCGCCTATTCTATAAAGCCACGGGTCCGGCCACACAAAAAGATATGACGCTCTGCGGCTTTGTTCTTTTGACTGCCGGGCTAAAGGAGCGATCGGATCATGGAAAAATTTTTCAGCCCCCGCAGCATTGTAGTGTTCGGCGCATCCGTCACCAAAATGAATCTGGGACAAATCGTTTTACTCAACAATAAACAAGTCGGCTATGAGGGAAATCTATACGGCGTCGGCTCTCAGGAAGGCGACGTGAATGGTATCCATATTTACACAAGCGTTGTCGATCTCCCCGAGACGCCGGACGTTGCCATCTTTCTGACACCCGCGAAAACGGTGCCCGGCCTGATGAGGGAATGCGGAGAAAAAGGCATCACGCATGTCGTTATCGAATCCGGAGGTTTCAGCGAATACTCACACGGTGATCATACTCTGGAATATGACGTTCTAGCGGTTGCCCAAAAATACAACATGAAGGTCATCGGCCCCAACTGTGTGGGAACGGTAAACTTTGACATGAAAATGATGATGCCGTTTGCCTTTTTCAAGAATATCCAAACAGGCGGCAGGTTGGGACTCATTTCGCAAAGCGGCGGTGTGGGCGGCTCTTATCTGCGCGCGGTGGCCGGTTACGGCATTATACCCGGCAAGTTCGCAGCCACCGGCAATAAACTCCAGCTGGATGAAGCTCATTTTCTGGATTATTTCATCAAAGATCCGAAGACG
>JAQVLL010000386.1 GCA_028704195.1 Smithellaceae bacterium | reverse complement strand
GATATCCTTCACAAAGTCGGGGGTAAGCTTCACAGGCTTGTCCCCGTAAGCAGGATTCAGTCCACGCAGCCCGTATTTGATTCCCAGAATATTTTTCACGCCATAGCGGTAAAACAGCGTCATGGTTACCGAACGGATCACATCGTTGATGCCGGGACAGAGACCACCGCATGTAACAATTGCGGCTTTTGTCTGGCCTGGGTTAAAAAAAATCTTTTTCCGGGGACCTGCCGGCTCGACGGACAAAGGCTTTCCGGCCCAATCCTTGATTTGGGCATAATCGGCAAGACGGTTATAAAATAAAATCCTGTCATCATTATTAACATAATTGCTAATGTTCAGGGGAGAATCCACCTGACAGATTCCGAGGTTCGCGATGTTGAAATCATTGTTCATGACATTAACTCCTTTTCTGGATTACCCGGAGCGCGGCATTTTTGCCGGAGAGGATTTCTCCGTCAAAGCCCGCATCGGACAGCAATGATGTACCCGTTAGAAAAACATTGTCATAAAATGTCTTGTTGTTTTTGGCTGCAAAGGATGTAAATAATGAATTGCGCACTTTATATTTCGGACTGATGACTTTCCGTGACGCAGAAGAAATATCTATGGATTTGTCAATATCAGACATTTCAATATGGTCCTTCAGGAAAGGGAAAAAGATGTCGAGTCTGTCCAGCATTGAATCGGCCTCACGCTTTAGAGCGTCCGGGGTCCAGTATTTTTCCCGGTGATCGGGAAGGTAAACCGTTGCTGTGAGCGATGTCTTTGTCTGAGCAGGTGCCCTGTCCTTTTCCGGAAGGCTCGTCTCCAGAATAATCAGATTGCCGTCATAAAGATCTTTCGTTACATCCGCAACGATAGCAACATGCCTGGCCATCTGCTCGGGCAGGCATGTTGTCGCGATGCCAAGAAATATCGTGAACGGGTAGTAGATGATCTTGACCGGACGTAACCAGTCCGAAAGATTGATGTGTTTGCGGTTTCGTTGAAGCAGCGACAGCGCGTCAGACTTTGTGCTGACAATCAGGTTGAGACCGGAGACCCTGGATGTTGCGCCGTCTGGTGATTTTATCTCCAGTTCGATCGTTTTGTTTCTGGTTATCGATATTACCTGTTGATGATTCAGATACAGCCCCTTGTTCGATTCAATTTTTTCAATGAGTGCGTTAAATAAAAATTGTTTGCCCTGGGGGAAAAAATAAACACCGCGCGTGGGGGCGCAATACTGAAAAGCGGAAGCAAAGGAAAACAGGTCTTCGTTGTTGAAGGAAAGAAGCGCCTGCTGTGCCTCCCAGACTTTTTCCAGAGACGCATTTTGCGACAGAATTTTATCAAAATGAACCGCACCGTATTTGTATCGGACAATATAAGGGAGTATTTTCAGATAGGCAGCGTATTCCTGAATATGATTCGGCTGAAGGTGTGGATGTTCGGTCAGCCATCCTTGAAATTCTTCCGAAGCATCCGAAGCGATGGAATAAAAATCCCTGATGTCGTCTGCCTGTTCGGGAAATTCACGGGCTAATTCCGCTTGAAGCAGAACCGGGTCGCTGTGGAAATCGATCCGGTGATCGGGGAGAATGATTTGACACGCGGTATTAAGAGGTGATGCGTGGTCCTCGGGAAGCACAATCCCGAGTTCAATCAGGACGGACAGTCCCGGTTGCTCTCTGCCCAGGCCCGTTATCGGTGTGGGATCGATGTTGAAAATAAAATCACCGATCAGGTTCAGTCCGCCAAGCCCGCTTTCCGCGATCAGCAGCGTATTCAGACCATTCCCGCAGGCATAGGCAGCCGCTACGTGAGAGGAAAGATCATCACCTATGACAATCAGATCATACATGAAACAATATTGTCCTCCGGAATTTCGCGTTCCTGTTAACGGTCCAGGGGTGGATTATGCAACGCAGCGGCGTCACAATTTTTGATATTGATAATTTCCATGTGGCGGCCTTTTTTCATAATTCGTCCTTCCGCGAAATAACGGATGGCCTGGGGATAGATTTTATGCTCTTCTATTAAGATTCTTGCTGCGAGGGTATCAGCAGTGTCATCGGAGAGCACCGGTACGATAGCTTGAATGATAATGGGGCCGGTATCAACCCCTTCATCCACAAAATGAACGGTACACCCGGAAAACTTTACGCCGTAGTCGATGGCCTTCTGCTGCACGTGTGTTCCCGGAAAAGCAGGCAGCAGGGCAGGGTGGATGTTGATGATCCTGTTCTCAAAAGCCCGCAGAAAAGATTTTGTGAGAATTCGCATGAAGCCGGCCAGCACGACTAAATCTACCCCCGCGTCCTTCAGAATACGGATCAATTCTCTGTCAAAGTCTTCCCGGTTGGAATAATCCTGATGGTTGATAACCGCGCAGGCAATATGATGATTCCTTGCCCTGGTCAAGCCATATGCATCCGGATTATTGCTCACAACGATTTGAATCCGGGCAGGGAGGCCTTCCTGTTCAATATGATTAATGATGGACTGAAGATTTGATCCGCTGCCGGAAATCAAAACACCCAGTTTTAAGAATTCGCTCATAGATTTGCCGTTATTTACCGGTGAAATAAACGGAAGCCTGATTGGGTTCCTTTTTTTCGATCGTGCCGATCAGGTATGCGGTTTCTCCCATCACTTTCAGGCGGTCAATAATTTCCTGTGATTCTTTTTCCGAAACGATCATCATCATGCCGATGCCCATGTTGAAGACACGGAACATTTCTGTTTCATCCACATGGCCAATGTCGCGAATCACGGAGAAAATTGGTGGAATCGTCCAGCTGTCCGCGGTTATGACACACCGGCAGACATCGGGAATAATGCGTGGAATATTGTCGTAAAAACCGCCGCCGGTAATATGAACGAGTCCTTTGATATTGAAACTTTTGAAAATATTCAAAAGGGATTTGACATAAATACGGGTCGGCTC
>JAQVLL010000385.1 GCA_028704195.1 Smithellaceae bacterium | reverse complement strand
GCGCAACTAAATGGGCAGCTAAGGCCTTGCTAGCCAGAGTATATTTCTATCATGGCGATTATGAACTGTCGGCCGAAGCTTGTACCGATAGGATATATTTTTCTCGCACCGGGGATCGGGAGGCGTCACCGGCCGGCAGATTAATTTCATGATGATCAAGGGAGATGAGTTCTTCAAGGCTTTGCTGGTGAATGGAGTCTCGGAGGGAGTCCATTAGCAACGACGGAAAAGGGAAGGGAGGATTTATGAATCTGAAACCGATGTTCGAACCCAAAACGATGGCGGTGATCGGCATATCGGCGAGCAATGATCGTCACCCCGCCAATGTTGTTTTTGCAAAGAACAGCTCCCGCTATCCTGTGGAGGTATATGCCGTGAACCCAAAAGGCGGCCATCTTCATGGCAATATCATTTATCCGAGGGTTGCGGACATTCCCCGGAAGGTTGACCTTGCCGTTATCGCCACCCGCGCGGAGCTGGTACCGGATGTCATGACCGATTGCATCAAAGCGGGCGTCCGGTCGGCCGCTGTTATTTCCGGCGGGTTCACTGAAGGGGGACGCGGAGATTTGCAGGACCATATCGTGAAGATAGCCGCGGAGGCCAACTTCCCTTTTATCGGTCCCAATTGCCTGGGCGTCTATGTTCCGTTTACAGTCGATACCTTCTTCCTGCCGCTGGAACGCATGATCAAGCCCGAATTCGGCGGCGTCACTTTCGTCAGCCAGAGTGGAGGCATCCTGGTGGACCACATGATTAAATTCGCCGAGCAGGGTGTGGGCATGGCCAAAGCCATCAGTATCGGCAATAAGGCTATAATCAAAGAAAAGGAGTTGCTTGACTACCTGGTCCATGACCCGGCCACCAAGGTAATCGCTTATTACATCGAAGGTTTCGGCAAAGGTGAAGGGAGAGATTTTGTGCAGGCGGCGGACCGCTCTCCCAAGCCGGTCATCATTATGAAGTCGGGAAAGACGGATGCCGGAAACCGTGCCGTATCCAGCCATACCGCATCTCTTGCCGGAGATTACGCGAGTTTTGCCTCCGCAATCGCACAGCATAACATTCTGGAGGCGCAAAACGAACAGGAACTGGTTTCCTTCTGTGAAGTAATGTCATCCTACACCAAACCGATTGAAGGCAAAATCGGAATTATCACCGGCAGCGGCGGTCACGGCGCGATGGCGGTTGACGCCTGCTCGATCGCAGGTTTGAACGTCCCGGAGTTGTCCGAAGAAACAAAAACAGCAATTAAAAATAATCTGACCGATAACATCCGGAACATCGCTTCCCTTGGCAATCCCGCCGATCTCACCGGCAGCTCCATTGACGACGATTTTGTCGCCTGTGCCAAAGTGTTGGGCGCTTCATCGGAGGTTGATTGTGTCATCATTCTGCTGCTGCCCTACATTCCGGGTATCACGCTGGATATCGGCGTGAAATTAAGCGGACTGAGCAGACAGTTCGGAAAGCCTTTTATCGCTTATGTCCCGCAGGTGCAAAAATATGACATGCTCATCGAAGGCTTTGAACTCAACGGCATTCCGGTGTCGCCTTCCATCGAAGGTGCTGTCCTTATGGCCAAAGCATTAATGAGGAAAAAACCATGTTGAAAAAAGAAATCAAAGCGATCCTCGAAAAATCAAAAGAATGGGGCTGGGTGCTGGAACCCGACGCACAAAAAATATTTACCCTCTACGGTTTCAAAACACCGAAATACAGCGTGGCCAGAGAGGCCGTTCAGGCCGTCAGCATGGCACACCAGATCGGGTATCCGGTGGTGGCTAAAATCGTTTCACCGGCCGTCGTGCACAAATCGGATGTGAAAGGCGTGGTCGTGGGCATCAAAGACGATCAGACGCTGATCCAGACCCTGGAAAGGCTTTCCAAAATCGACGGTTTCGTAGGTATGCTGATTGCCGAAATGGTCAAAGGGCTTGAACTGATCATCGGCGCAAAAAACGATTTTCAGTTTGGTCCGATGGTGCTTCTGGGCATGGGCGGTGTGGGCGTGGAGATTTACAAGGATGTTTCCCTGCGCATGGCGCCGCTGAAAGACCGCGACGCCGACCACATGATCCAGGAGCTTACCGCGAGAAAACTGCTGACAGGGTATCGCAGCTCGGAACCCATCAATTTAAATGCTCTCAAGAAAACCATCGTCAATTTTTCAAAATTGATGATGGATCTGCAGGACATCGTGGAATCGGTGGACCTTAATCCCGTCATGTGCACCGCGAAAACCTGCACCGTCGTGGACTCGCGGATTATGTTAAAGAAATAGTATCCCCTGGGCAGCGCACAGAGAGACTGAACGTTTGATATTGGAGAGAATCAATGACAGAGCCAACAATAACCTGTCCCAACTGTAAGGCTGAAATCAAGCTCACGGAATCACTTGCCGCGCCTCTTATCGAGGCCATTCGAAAAGAGTATGAAAGACGCCTGAGCCAGAAAGATGCAGATATTTCAAAAAGAGAAGTCCTTTTGAAAGAAAAGGAAGAATCCCTATCCAAAGCGAAAGAAACGATAGATGAGCAGGTTGCGGAAAAAATAAAACTTGAACGAACGCAAATCATAGCTGATGAGGCAAAAAAGGCGCGACTTGCCGTTGCCTCCGACCTTGAGCAGAAATCAAATGAAGTAAAGGACTTAAATGATGTTTTAAATCAACAAAGTGAAAAACTGGCGGAAGCGCAAAAAGCACAAGTTGAACTCATTCGGAAACAGCGGGAGCTCGATGACGCCAAACGTGAAATGGAACTAACCATTGAAAAGCGAATCCAGGAAAAACTTGATACGACACGCGATCAAGCCCGGAAAGAGGCGGAAGACCAGCTAAAACTCAAAGTAATGGAGAAAGAACAAACCATATCTGCCATGCAGAAGCAGATTGAGGAACTCAAACGCAAGGCTGAACAAGGCTCACAGC
>JAQVLL010000384.1 GCA_028704195.1 Smithellaceae bacterium | reverse complement strand
ATGCTTCACTAAATGCACGGACATATAAACGATTACCATCCCCGCTTTGCCAGAATCTGCTCAGGCGGAATCTGTCCAATTTCCAGGCCCGGCATGGCCTCGCCCAGCCCCATGGACGCTTCCAGAACTTTTTGCGGGTCATTGAAGTAAGCGGTTGCTTTGACAATGGCTCGAGCCCGTTTGGCCGGATCAGCCGACTTGAAAATGCCGGACCCGACAAAAACGCCGTCGCAGCCCAGCTGCATCATCAGCGCCGCGTCGGCCGGTGTCGCAAGACCACCCGCGGCAAAATTGACGACCGGCAGGCGTCCCAGTTCCTTCACCTTGAGAGCCAGTTCATACGGCAGTCCGTTTGTTTTGGCAAATCCAGTCACTTCTTCAACCGGCATTTGTGCCAGCTGGCGGATTTCCCGGTTCATGGTCCTCATGTGGCGGACGGCCTCCACGACATTTCCTGTGCCCGCTTCACCCTTGGTGCGGATCATCGCCGCGCCTTCGGCAATCCTGCGCAGAGCCTCGCCCAGGTTGCGCGCTCCGCAGACAAAAGGAATCGAAAACTTTGTCTTATCAATATGGCATTCTTCATCAGCCGGAGTCAGGACTTCACTTTCATCAATGTAGTCTATACGCAGGGCTTCCAGTAGTTGCGCTTCCACAAAATGGCCGATCCTGGCCTTGGCCATCACCGGAATGGAAACCATTTTCTTGATTTCGGCGATCATCGCCGGATCGGACATTCTGGCGACTCCGCCCTGTTTACGGATGTCAGCCGGCACGCGTTCCAGGGCCATCACGGCGACCGCGCCCGCCTCTTCTGCGATTTTGGCCTGTTCCACATTGGTCACATCCATGATCACGCCGCCTTTGAGCATCTGCGCCAGCTGGACATTTAATTCATATCTTTTTGCATCCACTTTTTATACGCCTCCTGACTTTATAAAAAATACATCCCTTAATGGTTTGAACAAATATAATATAATTTAATCATTTGATATTAAGAATACAAATTGATTTTCGTCAAGTATAATAATTGATGTTCGCTACCAGAGCATCCGTGTCTGAATACCCTGTGCGCACAGGTATGTTTTAATTTCCCGGATAGTGTAGGTCCGGTAATGCACCATCGAGGCAATCAGCGCGGCATCAGCTTTTCCTTTTGTCAGGACGTCAGCCAGATGTCCGGGCTTCCCCGCGCCTCCGGAGGCGATGACCGGAATGTGAACATTTTCTGAAATAAGAGCTGTTAAATCAAGTTCATAGCCATCCTGCACGCCATCGGCGTCAATGGAATTGAGGCAAATTTCACCCGCACCAAGGCTTTGGGCTTCTTTTGCCCACCACAGCGCATCGATGCCGGTAAATTTTCTGCCTCCTTCAATAACGATTTCATAACCCGAAGGGGTCTGGCTGCACACATCAACTTTCTTGACGTCCATGCCCAGAACAACACACTGGCTACCAAAGGCTTTCGCACCCTGTGAAATGATTTTGGGATCAAGGACAGCTGCCGAATTGACGCTTACTTTTTCCGCCCCGGCCCCAATGACCCTGCGCATGTCTTCCAGATTGCGGATTCCGCCACCCACCGAAAAGGGAATAAAGATGGTTTCCGCCACGCGCCTCACCACATCAATCATGATGTCGCGCTGATCCGATGACGCCGTAATGTCATAAAAGACTATTTCGTCCGCACCCTGCTCGTAGTACTCGCGGGCGGCCTCCACCGGATCACCGATATCGATATTCCCTTTAAATTTAATGCCTTTGGTCAGTTTGCCATCTCGCACGTCCAGGCAGGGAATAATTCGTTTAGAGATCATGACAACCTCGCAAAATGTCCATATGCTGCGTTGCACCGCATCCCTCGTCACTGCGGCATACGTAAAAGTATGCCTCATTCCTCGGTATTTGTGCGCCTTGCCTCTGGCGCATTTTTCGAGGCCGTCGGAATCGATATCCTTCATTATACAGGAAGGTATTATTGGTCATTTGCCCTCCCAGGTGCAGAAATTCTTCAGAATCTGCAAACCGGGTCTGCCGCTTTTTTCCGGGTGGAACTGCATGGCGACAAGATTTTTTACGGCCATCACCGAACAAAAACTTATCCCATAATCGGTTATTCCCAAAACTGCCGTTTCATCTTCCGGCGACGGATAATAAGAGTGGACAAAATAAAATTCCGCCTCTTCGGGTATATTGTCAAACACAGGGTGATGTCGTTTTAAACTTACACTGTTCCATCCCATGTGCGGTATCTTGAGTGCCCGGCCGGCATCTTCCAGAAGATCGGGAAAACGTCGGGTTGAACCTGCAACCAGGCCAGTGCAATCGGTCTGGTTTTCTTCGGAGTGATCAAGGATAATTTGAGTGCCAAGACAAATGCCCAAAATCGGTTTCCCTCTCTGGAAGCAGATTTTCAACCACTCATCCAATCCTTTTTGCTTCAGGTAAGCCATCGCCTCCCCCGCCGCACCCACGCCAGGGAAGATGACATGCGTTGCCGAATCGAGCATTTTTGTATCGTCCGTAATGATATACTCCTGCCTTATGGAATGCAGCGCCCGCGCTACACTCGTAATATTTCCGGCATTATAGTCAATAATGGCAATCATTTCTTTAATCCTTCGGCAACAGTCATAACCGTTTCCGAAGATTTATTAGCAACTTTTATGCTCAAGTGCCAATATTTTTTATGCGGGAGATAGAAAATTATTTCGCCTTGACATGGTGTGTCATAAGTGTTACACTTTTTCGTAAAGGAGATAAAAATATGCCTACAAAAAGCCCCAGGGTAAATGTTGTCGTTGAGCCGCCATTATATAAAGCTATGTCCGATCTGGCAGCTAATGGAGGTGTCTCTATGTCCACTCTTGCCCGAGATCTGATTCGCGAGGCACTTGAATTGCGTGAAGATGTTGCACTTGCGGCTCTTGCCG
>JAQVLL010000383.1 GCA_028704195.1 Smithellaceae bacterium | reverse complement strand
AAGGAAGGTTGAAGGGTGGGCCTGCATGCCTCACCAGCCGGGGGAGTCTATCCACCCGGTTAATCGATACCGCCTGTGATTTTTAACAGACCAAAATTGGTAACACAGCACGGTAAACAAAAAGCCTCCCGAACAAAAAGCGGTTCAGGTGGCTGCGTCTCAATGATTAAAAGATGTTCAATTTTCTAAAAATAGAACGCTCTATGTGATGAGAGCAATTTCACAATACCGGCCATTAGTCAAGCGGCATTTTTTTGAAAAAATCAGGGAAAAGACAGATGATGATGGTATGGGTGTTCCGAACATGAATATGTGTAACGAAGAAAGGCTACATCAAAAAGGGCAGCAGGGAAACTATTTGATTTTATAGAGCTAATATTCCTGCATTTACTTTTCGTTCAAACCCCTTTGTTGTTGCCATCTTGATCTAAATATTTCTTGACATGGGGGTCAGATTAATGTAGTGGAGTCCACAAGGTTGTTTTGACTTGTAGTCAAATTTTTACCCTACGGCAAAATAGTCAGTAAGATTAATCATTTTCGATGATCCAGAAAATGTGACGTCCCGGCAAAAAATGGTGTATCACGGGCAGGCCGTAAATGCTTCACGAAAAAGTAACGCAGGCGAACTTTATGGACGCTTTGCGGCTTAAGGTTAAATAAGTTTTTTGTGTTCACTGGTGATGCACACCTCAATTCCAATGAGTATGCTTGCTCATTTTGCACCTTAAGCATGCCCGAATCGTCCGTGTTTGCAGGCTTAATCCCAGTTCATTTAAGGATAGGTTATTTTAATGGCGAAACGTTCATCAAACGTTTGAAAATAGAAAACTTTAAAAACTAGGAGGAATATTAAAATGACGGATGCAAAGGTTCAGTTGAAGGAAATATACCCGATTCCCGAAGCTGCAAAAAAGAAGGCATGGGTAAGCGGAAGAGCAGCTTATGACGAGATGTGGAAACGGTCAGTGGAAGAGCCCGATAAATTCTGGGCGGAGATTGCCGAACAGCAGGTGACCTGGTTCAAGAAGTGGGACAAGGTTATGGATTACAATTTTGATATAAAAAAAGGCGATATTTTTGTTAAATTTTTTGAAGGCGGCAAGCTCAATGTTTCTTACAACTGTCTGGACAGGCATCTCGAAAAACGCGGCAATCAGGTCGCGATTCAATGGGAAGGAAATGAACCCGGTGAAGAAAGAGGGATTACCTACAAACAGCTTCATGAAGAAGTCTGTAAGTTCGCCAATGTACTGAAGGCCCAGGGTGTTCAGAAGGGCGACCGTGTCATCCTTTACATGCCCATGGTCCCCGAACTGGGTATTGCCGCTCTGGCCTGTTCACGAATCGGCGCCATTCACGGTATCGTTTTCGGCGGATTCAGCGCTGATGCTCTTCGTGACAGAATTGTCAACTGCGATGGCAAAGTTCTGGTCGTTTGCGACGGAACGTTCCGCGGCAGCAAGGCTGTTCCACAGAAAGCGATTGCCGATGAAGCTCTCAAAGAATGCCCCTCCATCAAGTCCGTTATCGTTGTCCAGAGAGTCGGCGACAAGATCAAGTGCGAAATGACTGCCGGCCGCGACAAGTGGTATCATGAAGAAATGACCAAAGTCGATGCCAACTGCGAACCGGAATGGATGGATGCCGAAGATCCGCTGTTCATCCTTTATACTTCCGGTTCGACCGGGCAGCCCAAGGGTGTTATGCATACCACCGGCGGCTACCTGGTTTACGGATCATACACGCACAAAATCGTGTTCGATTATCATGATGGCGACATTTACTGGTGCACCGCCGACTTGGGCTGGGTCACCGGTCACACCTATATTTTGTATGGTCCTCTCTGCAACGGCGGCACATCCATCATGTTTGAAGGTGTTCCCAATTACCCGACCTACAGCCGCTTCTGGCAGGTTGTCGAAAAATACAAGGTCAACATTTTCTACACCGCTCCGACCGCTATCCGCGCCATTGCGAAAGAGGGAGATGAGTTTGTGAAGAAATGCGATATTTCCTCTCTGCAGACCCTGGGAACCGTCGGCGAACCGATCAACCCCGAAGCATGGAACTGGTATTTCAATGTGATCGGCCGCGGCGAATGCCCGATCGTGGATACCTGGTGGCAGACTGAAACCGGTGGAATTTTGATTACACCGCTGCCCGGTGCTGTTGAAATCAAGCCCGGTATGGCCACAATGCCCTTCTTTGGCGTCCAGCCCGTGCTGGTCGATGACGAAGGCAAGGAATTCAAGGAAACGGAAGCCAGCGGCGCTCTGTGCATCAAAGTGCCATGGCCCGGAATGATGAGAGGCGTCTATGGAGATCCCAAGAGATTCCAGGAAACCTATTTTGAGCAGTTTCCCGGCTATTACGTAACCGGTGACGGCTGCCGCCGTGACAAAGACGGTTACTATCAGATCACCGGCCGCATCGACGACGTTATTAACGTGTCCGGTCACCGCATGGGCACCGCCGAAGTGGAAAGCGCTCTGGTTGCCCACAAGGCCGTCGCGGAAGCCGCCGTTGTCGGCATGCCGCACGACATCAAGGGTCAGGGCATTTACGCTTATGTCACCCTGAAGACAGGCGTTGAAAAAACCGACGCCCTCAAGAAAGAATTGACCGCTCATGTCCGCACGGTTATCGGACCCATCGCAACCCCCGACAAGATTCAGTGGGCCGATGGTCTTCCCAAAACCCGCAGCGGCAAGATCATGCGGAGAATTTTGAAAAAAGTCGCCGCCAATGACTTGGGGAACCTGGGTGACACCAGCACGCTGGCCGATCCGTCCGTGGTTGACGACATCGTCAAAAACAGACTGTAGTATGAATGCCCGATTTTCTTCCGAGAAAATCGGGCATTTTCATAGAATAAAAGTTGTAAGAAAATTTTAAATGCGCGAATCGCCGGGAATCGAGCGACGCGCAGGAGAAGGAGGTTTTTGACAGTG
>JAQVLL010000382.1 GCA_028704195.1 Smithellaceae bacterium | reverse complement strand
ACAGACACGGATGGGATTTACCAGGTGGATCCGCGTCTTATTCCTGAAGCAAAAGTTATTCCCCGTCTGACGTATAAAGAGATACGCCTGCTTTCGTCAAAAGGTTTTGATGTTTTTCACTATGACGCAATGGTTAACTGCAAGAAAAGAAATATTCCGATAAAAATCCGAAATACGAACAACCTTGCTTCGGAAGGAACGCTGATTGTATCTGAACGTGTTCCCGAGGAAGTTGTGGTCGGTATCGCGCGCAAAGATAACATCGCCTACCTCTACATCGAACGCGACGGTGCAGGGGAGTCTATCGGCTTTGTTCATGACCTTTTGAGCGTAATCAAGGATTACGGCATCGAAACTTATCACTATCCGACAGACAGGGACGATATAGCCATTCTCTTGAATCAGGATGATATGGTCGGGTTTGCGAAGGACATCAAAGAAACTATTGAAAAAGAATTCAGGCCGGACACGCTGGAGTTCAATTACAATATTTCCATTCTTTCTCCCGTGGGTATCGGCATGAAAAATCATCCCGGCGTCATCGCGGAAGCGGCAACGGCTCTCAAGGAGCAAAACATCAATATCGATATCATCAACCAGGGTCCGGCGCAGATAAGTTTTCATTTTGGTTTTCAGAATTATTACGCCGACAGTGCCCTGAAAGCAATGTATAAAAGCTTGGTCAAATAACGCGCAGCAAACTACGGCGAATTAATGCTCGTCCCGCAGCACCGGGGTTAAATATTCAAACACAACCCCGTCATTCCTTTAGTCTTTAGCCTTAATTTATATTCATCCCCATCAATTTCACGGAATCATTAAACAGCACAGAGATGCTTTTGTCCCAAAAGGTTTCCTCGACAAAACCTATCCCGAATACCGGATGATTGATCACATCATTGACCTTGTAGGTTTCTTTTATGGAATAATTTCTCATGGCTTTTGATGGCCCCATATTGTGGATTTTGAGATTCCACAGTAGCGGCGCAGTGTTGACCGTCACCTTTTCCGCAACGGGCTTTTTAGCCCGGACAGCTCCTGGTTTGCGAACAGCGGCAGTCTTTTTTATGGGTGGCATTGTTCCTCGATATTTATGTTCAGCACCACAGGTTTTACATTTTACGCGGTGTGCCACACCATCCACTTTGAACAATATCACATGAGACAGAATTAACTTGCACTTCAGACAATAAGCATCAATATTTTCACCAACAATAGTCATACTCATCTCCTTTTAGATAAATAAAAATAAAGGGCAGAAGGTTGTTTACTACAAACCTTCTGCTCTTTATTTATAATGTTTCTTTTTAGATAATCCTAGTATCTTCCGCTGCCGCGGCGGCCGCCTCTGTCAAATCCGCCGCTACCACGATTACCACCACCGGCACCGAATTCTTTCTTTGGCCTTGCTTCATTGACAGTGATTGCCTTACCATCCATCATTCCACCATTGAATTTTTTAATCGCCTCAGCAGCGCCTTCTTCTGTTTTCATTTCGACAAAGCCGAAACCTTTGGATTGGCCTGTAAACTTGTCTTTAATGATTGATGCGTTTGCAATTTCTCCTGCTTCAGAAAAGTTAGACCTAAGATCATCATCCGTGATCTTATAAGACAGGTTGCCGACATACAGATTTTTGTTCATTTTAATTCCCTTTCATTGTTTATTACTTCTTATTCCTTCATTCCCCGATGGGGCCTCACAAAGCATCAAAATCACCCAGTCTGTCTCCCGATTGAGAAGGAAGGAAAAAGTGAGGGGCTTGTATGCCTTACCTCTTGAGCTTTTTTAAAAAGCTCGTTGCCGCTTAAAATGAAAAACCACCAACACTCCGAAGAGGATGACGGTTGTGTCTATCTGTTAGGAAATGTTCACTAAGAAGGGTTCAACATTAGATAATAGAAGCACAATAAATTTTGTTCATTTTTTACTTTGTCACATTGCCGGTTGATAGTCAAGCGATATTCCCGCTGCTTAGCCGTCGTAACTCCAAAAGTAGTCGTAACTTAGGGGTGTTGTCCACTTTTTCGGGTAAAGGTAAAGGTGTGATCTGCACTTTTGCTGGTTCAGCAATGGTGGAATATTAGTAATTGGGTTCTTTTATTTGTTACTTCCTGCTATATTCCCAACAGAAAGGGTGCGGCGGCAGGTAGTGAAAACGTCCACCACTTAATATTATGTCTACCATACTCTGGATCATTGCCGTTTTGCTTATGCTGGTTGGCGTAGTCGGCACCGTGCTGCCGGCTATACCGGGCGTGCCGCTGATTTTCGCTGGCATGCTGCTCGCCGCATGGATCAATGATTTTCAGCTCATCAGCGTGTTTACGGTTATTGTGATGGCGATCTTGGCAACCCTTGCCATCGTCGCTGACTACGTCGCCGCGGCCCTGTCCGCCAAACGGGCAGGCGCAAGCAGGCAGGGCATAATCGGCGCAGCCGTCGGCACCATCACCGGCTTGTTTACCGGTCTCTGGGGGCTTCTGTTCATGCCGCTGGCCGGCGCTGCAATCGGGGAGTTAATCGCCCACAAAGACATGCTGCATGCCGGCAAAATCAGTGTTGCAACATGGTTTGGGTTGATCGTCGCCACCATTGTGAAACTGGCGGTCGCGTTCACGATGGTCGGCGTGTTCGTCGCGGCGTTACTGATCTGAGGCAGCGAGAATACATCGCTATTGAGTGATTTTAATATGACTGGCAAAAGACGTCATCTGGTGGTCGGGAGTGGATTTCTGTAAACGCGATTCTGTCTGCTTGTATACTGAAAAGTCTTATTTCCCGAGAATACATCCCTATGCGGATTTTCAATGTGTAATCATTAATGTTACCCCGAGATATAAACAAAAGTTGTGTTTAGGAAGATAGGTGGTGTATCCATCGGTTGATTGTTTAGCGACAGTTAACCGACCACAAAAATGGAAAGGATACACACACCATGAGGAGAGATAACGTAACAG
>JAQVLL010000027.1 GCA_028704195.1 Smithellaceae bacterium | reverse complement strand
AACCAGGATCATGTCAAGACATATCATGAATAATATCAATATATTAACTGTTATTTTAGGTCGATTAACTCAGGCAAATATTACGGCCAGCTCTGGCAAAAATGGGTTGAGTTGTGCAAAGCTCTCGTATCGCATTGTTTCCACAAGCCGTCCCGCAAGCAGGCGGGACGGCTTATTTATGGTTTTGTCGATTCAGTTATTTGCGTTTTTTTCCTGTCCGGAGCCGGACAAGTAGGCCGCATTCAGGTGGAAATGCCAAGTTTAGGCAAAAGCCATGCCTGGACAAAGACCCATACCCCGATAATCAGCAACAAGATCAAAATATCGCTCATCTCCTTCATCCTTTCTGTAAACATTTATGTGACGTGGCGTTCGATCATGGATGACAGCTGCTGTTTGGACACCAGGCCGATTTGCGTTTCCTGAACCTTTCCCCCGTGGATTACAAGCAGGGTAGGGATGCTGCGTACGCCATACTGCGACGCTGTTGCGGGATTATCATCCACATTGACTTTTACCACATTCACCTTACCATCATACCGGGCCGCCACATCCTCCAGGATCGGACCGATTGCACGGCATGGCCCGCACCAGGGAGCCCAGAAATCAACCAGGGAAGGCTTTCCCGAGTTTAAAACCAGTGTGCTGAAATTATGGTCACCTACGTGTTTCACATATTCTGAATTACCCATTTTTTTTCTCCTTATGCGTGATTTATTTTTTTGTTTCTTTTTTTCGTATATGGTAAAAACAAACCGCCTTTATATAAAAAATATACACGTTGGTGATTCACATTTCATTGATCTGAATCAACGCGATGGATTTTTTTCTGCTTATGGATATTTTGAACCAAATAAAGAATATAACGCTGTTTCAAGGTGTTTCTCGGGATAAATTACAATCACTTACGGCGCAGGCCAAATACCGAAAATTTAAAGCGGGTGAAATGGTCATTGGTGAGGAGGACCCTATCAGATTTTTTTATGTGGTCATATTCGGACAATTAAAACTTTACAGAAGCTCGGCGGAAGGCAAAGAACAGACGCTGCAGCTGCTCGGGCCGGGAGACCCTTTCGGTCTTTGCACGGCTTTTGCGACGGATTCCTTTCCGGCCAGCGCAATGGCCATTGTGGAAAGCACCGTGCTTTTGATACCCGGTACTGTCATGGAAGCCGCGGCCATGCAGGAGCCGGTGCTCTTATTGAACATCGTTCAGATCTTGTCGCAGCGCCTCAAAAATTCTATGGAGCTCATAGAATCGCTCGCCCTGAAAGAGCTTCCCGGCAGGCTGGCGTCTTTTCTGCGTCATTCATTGCCATCCGGGGACGCAGTAGCGAAGAACGCCGCCATAGAGTTGTCGATTTCACAGAGGGAGCTGTCCAAAATTCTGGGGGCAACCCCTGAAGCTCTTTCCCGCACCCTGAGGAAAATGGCGAATGACGGCATCCTCTCCACCTCGGGGCGGGTCATTACCATTCTGGATCAAAAGGCCCTGGAATTACTTGCGGAAGGCGAATAAAGAAAATTAAGTTTGACTACGAGTGGACCGGTTTTGCTGCTGGAGACATTTCCCGTTTGTCGGTTATTGCTGCGTTTCATGGGTGATGATTGTTGGTCATGCCCAGTCTCGCCGCGTTTTGCTTCAGCAATTCGATCAGAGTGCGCGCATCAGCCGAAGGGAAATTAAGCAGTGCAACGTAATCACACTTGGTGATTTCGGCAATCGGTTTCCCTTGGGGATTATGAAAATTATCGATGATCATGTCGGGTTTCATCCGGGCGTATTCCATTACTTTGTTCGGACTTAACTCGTCTGCGCTGAAGACACCGATGATGTCAAATCCCAGCCACTTCACAAAGGGGACCTGGTATTTCTGCACCAGGACTCTTTTTTGGCTGATTTTATTTTTTTTGGCCTGCTGTTTCATATCGGTCAATACCCTATCCAGGGCTTTTTCCCAGGCGGTTTCCCGTTTCTGAGTCCCCATTTTTTCGGCCAAAAGTCTTGCCTGTTTTTTAAGGTTGTCCGGGTCGTTTCTGGTAACAATGACCATCATTTTCTCAGGGGCCAAACCGGCGGCAACGGCGAGTTTTTCAACAAATGGTTCATAACCGCCATAAACAAGCATCCGCGCGAAACGCAACCGGGCGATATCCGACGGCCGATAGTCATATTCCGGGGGATGTTTCAGTTCAAACGGCGCCAGTATGCGGACTTCATCAGCTCCGGCAGCTTCTGCGATGGCGCCTGTCCAGCTGGTTGAAGCCACAACGATGATTTTATCGGCCGCTCTTGTCGTGCCGGTGGACAGCAAAATACAAAAGATTACCGGAAACAAGCAGAAAATAGAGAAAGCACGTTTTTTAAATGCCTTCATGGGTGATTTCATCTCCTGATAGATTTTACGATATGACCGTAAATCGCGGCCAGGCAAACCATCAGCACTGCGGCAAGCGTGATGCTGGCGCCGCTGGGGCAATCATAAGCCATTGAAAAGGCTACTCCTCCCACCTGTGACACAATGCCGAAGAAGGCGGAAAGCATTAACGCGCCGCGGAGGCTTTTGGCGATGGAAAGTGCCGCAATGGCGGGAAGCAGAACCGCCGCGTCAATCAGCAAAACCCCGACCATACGGATATTGACGCCAATCGCCAAACCGGTCAGCAATAAAAGCGCGTTGCGAATCTGTTTGGCCGGAACCCCCAGGCTTTCGGCAACTTCCTGATTAAACAACACCATCTGGATCTCGCGGTAAAAGAAGAAAAATATGAGAATGATCAGAACGGCGAGTCCCCCGATCACCCAGATCTCAAGCGTGCTCAGGGCGAGTATGCTGCCGGAAAAAAGGGCAAAAGCGTCCATCGCCGGGACGCCGGCTTTGTAAAATATCAGGAAAGCAAGCCCCAGAGACCCGGTCATGAAAAGCACACCGCTGACGCCGGTGTCCATATTTAAAAAATCGCCTGCAGGGCCGAGCAGCAAAGACGCAATGATTATCCCAGCCATGGCTCCTGCCAGGGGAGGAAATCCCAGAATCATTGCAATGGCTGCCCCCAGCAAAGCGATATGCATCAAGGCAAAGCGGATCGTTGTCAGGTTCAGGTTTAAAATGACCACACCCAATAAAGAAAGACCTGCGCCGGAGAGAAAAGCGCCAATAAGGGCTTTTTGAAACAGGGGGATGGTCAGAAAATCAAGTAAAGACATTTATCGTTCTTCCAGTCGGCCGTTTTTCAATAAAAGGATGCGGTCACTTATCGCCTCCAGGTGCTCCGGATCGTGACTGATCATAATCAGAGTGAGGTGATGCTTCAAATGAACGGTTCTGATCAGTTCGATAATTTCCGCCTGTGATGCGTGATCCAGATAGGTGCTGGGTTCATCCAGAAGCAGGATTGACGCTTCGCGGACCAGCGCACGTCCAATGGATACCTTCTGCTGCTCTCCGCCGGAGAGGAGATGCACCGGACGCCATTCCTTGTGCGACAGCCCTATTTCCTGCAGGATCTCGCTCACTTTCTGACGGTCCTGTATAACCGGGCGCTTGAAGAAACCAAAACCTTTGCTCCATCTTCCCATGAGAACCGCGTCATGAACGGAAACAGGCATTTTCCCCGGAGTATGCAATTGAGGCACATATCCAATCTGACACCGGATCAACCTGCGCACACGCGGAGTGTCCAGCATTTGTCCCTGCACACTCACATCGCCTTCCATAGGCGCAATTAACCCCAGAATGACCTTGAACAGGGTTGTTTTGCCCGTTCCATTATCTCCCGCAATACCCAGGGCTTCACCCCGGCATACCGTTAAATCGAGTTTATGTAAAACCTGATGACGTCCGTATCCGGCAACAAGACTATGAATTTCGACGACTGCCTCCCGCGTCATATTTTCTCCGCAATCACATAAAATTCGTTTGCGTCGTCGCGCAGTTCTTTGACATGGAATCCGCAACCGGCGATGGTTTCGGACAAGATCGTCGCGGGATCCAGCAGGTCCTGACGGATCAGATCGTGAGAGGATGATCCGTGAATGCTGTTGATGAACTCTCTGCCGGCAAAATGGTTGACGGCCAGGACACCTTCCTTTTTCAGCACGCGGCGCAGTTGGGACAACGCCAGCGTTTTATCACGAAAATGCGGATAAACACCGTTGCAGATTGCGATATCCAACGTGGCATCGGGTAGATTCAGCAGATGGACATCACCCTGCAAAATCACCAGTCTGGCACCGAATCGGGCGGAATGCTTTTCGCGCAATTTTTCCAGCATGCCGGCCGATAGATCCAGGGCAATGATCCTGGCCGGATGAAAAGAAAAAATGTGCGGAATCAGTAAACCGGTCCCCGTTCCCACATCCAACACGGTTTTATCCGAATCAATATGCAGTCTTCGGAGAAAGGTCAGCACCGCGTCCGTTCCGGGCGACGGGCCGCTCGTGTCCCAGCTGTGTGAAAATTCATCGAAGAATTTTTCCCTGGCTGAATCGAAGATCACTTCCCGCATAGGCATTCCGCTTCCATAGTTTAAAACCCGATATTCAAGCCCAGAAGGCAGTTAATGCCCGGCATGGGGTAATCTTTTTTATACGCATAATGGACATTGGTCAAGTTTTCTCCTGCCAGATAAATTTCTCCTGTCAGCGCAGGCTTCGGCAGACTGAAATCCCAACTGATTTTGCCGTTTAGAATCCAGAAGCCGTCAATCTTTGAGATGCTGGTTCCATAATTCAGGTTGCGGTTATTGGCGACGTATTGGGAATCCTGATAGGTGGTATCCAGACTGATTTTCAGATACCGGAAAAGCCGCAGGTTACCGCCGGCAGAAGCAGTCCATTCGGGCGCATAAGGCAGGTTGTCCGGGGAGCGTTTATAAATCCAGGTGCCTCCTGTAAACAGGGACAGGTTTTTTACCGGTTCAACGGTGAGGGTTGCCTCCAGACCCTGCGTTTCAAAATTCGCGATATTTTCATAATGAGGCGGGGCCGGGCTGGTAATGATGATGAGGCGATTGCTGCCTTTATCGTAAAACCAGGTCAGATCGATCCGGGTTTTAGGCCCCAAAAAGCGGCCGATTCCCGCTTCCAGGTGATCGACGGTTTCCGGGTCAAGGTCTTTCCAGCGTGTATTGCCCCTCCAGAGCATATTGGATTGGGCGACGACGTAGAGCCCGGGATAATTGACTCCCCGGCCGTAAAACAGATGAAGGTCCGTAAGAGAATCCTTTAGAACAATTCCTGCCTGCGGTGCCCAGCGGGCGTCCAGGTCGCTGTGGCTGTAGTAACGAACGCCCGCTGAAGGAATCCATTTCCATTCCTTGATGAGATTGAATTCGTGTCCAAGTAAAAAATAGGGTGACAGAATGCGAAACGTGTCACGTGAGAAGTAGCTGCCCTGCCGGAGCAACCCCCTGTTGATGGTCACGGTTCCGGATGTGCAGTCCCAGTCGGCTCCGACCGTGAAAGTGCCGCCTGTCCAGGGCTGAATGACTTCTCGCGCCCGAATCCCGTAATTGTCAAATTTGGTGATTGTATCGTAATAAAAATGATCGGCAAGGTCATACTGATCTGTCCATTTGGCTATGCCGTTGTTCCAGTATACCTTCCAGTCACCCTGGACAATGCCATAGGTATGCGAAAGGGTGGCAATGCCCAGATAGTCTTCCGTTTTAAAAGTTCCCTGTCTCTCCTGCGGGCGGTTCTCCGGACCGGGATCGTCAGCAAAGTTGTGGGTTGCATTAGCGGTAAGAGAAATCTTCCACTTGTCGGAAAGTTGATGGCCGATGTGTCCAAAGTAATTCTGAAGCTCTCCTCCCGCATTTTCCCTGTGGCCGCTGGATTGTTTAAAGCTTTGGAGAAGATAATAGTCCGTATTGCTGATCTTTCCGCCATGCTCAAGACTTTCAATCCATGTGTGGTAAGAACCTGCCGCGCCGCGAAGGCTGGTTGAAAAGCCGTTTTCTTTTTGCGTTTTGGTGAGGATATTGACGGCCCCTGCTGTCATGTTGCCGAAAAGGACGGGATGTGCGCCTTTGGTTATATCGATTCGATCGGCGATATCGACGCTTATGATGTCCATCAGGGGGTGAGTCCAGATGCCGGCGAATTTCGGAACCCCGTCCACCAGCATTTGGATTTCCGCGCCGGGACGGGAACTTCCCATGCCTCGAATGTAAACCGCGCCTCCATCTCCGCCACCGAAACTTCCCACAAAATTATGGCGCGAGATGTTAATGCCGGGTGTGCGTCTCAGTGCCGAGGGCAGGTCCTGCGCATTTAAGTCGTCAATCTGCTTTTTACTGACGGTTGTGACCTGATTTCCCGAATGGGTCACCCGGTTTCCTTCGATAATCGGTGATGCCACCACCACGACTTCTTCCATCCGGACAGGATCTTCAGACTTTTGATCCGCGGTAAACGCCGGACATTGAAAAAAGAGCACAGCAAACAGGCACAGCGCACCCCAGAGCCGACGCTTCATCATAATGATCCTTTGCGGGAAAAATGAATTCTTCTTATGTGGCACGATCCCTGCGAAATGCACGGGCGGTCATCGTGCTACGAATTAATTTTTCGTGTCATAGAATATCGCGCCTGTCAATCGATAATGTTGTTGAATGACCAAAAAGATTTGTTAAAATATATTTCTTGACCCGTTCATTTTTTGTTTTATATATATCAATAAAATATATTGCCAAGGGATATGGAAGATGAACTCCAAACTGGTGCGATTCGGTGTATCGCTGGAAGAAGAATTGCTGATGCGGTTCGACCGGCTGATCAGGCAAAGAAAGTATACGAACCGATCCGAAGCTATACGCGACATGATCCGGGAAGAGCTGATCAAGAAGGAATGGGCGGACAACAGGGAAGTAACCGGCGCCATTACGCTGGTTTATGATCATCATGCAAAAGTCCTGGTTACAAAGGTGCTTGATATCCAGCATGATTATCACACCTGTATTCAGTCCAGCCAGCATATTCACCTGGATCATCACAATTGTTTCGAAATCATCGTGACCAGGGGCAATGCAAAAATAATTGAAGAACTCTATCGGAAATTAAAATCCATCAAGAGCGTGAAGCACGCCGGATTCATGATGGCAACAAAGGGCCGGTGAATTCCAATTCAACGTGCACCGGGTAAGAATTACAAATATTTGTTTTGGATCATCGCTGTGGTTATTCACAGGCTCACGAGGGTTGACATCCTCCCCGCCCTGAAGGACGGGGGTTTTACGGTCCTGACTGATAAGAGGTGCTAAACCAGAATGATGGAAAGCGCCGCAATGAGAAACAGTCCCCACGAGGTGACATCCATGCCTGCCAGGGGGATGAAGATCAGGCTGCCAAGCAGGCAGCCGATACACCCACCGATCAGATCCGCGGAGTACAGGGGTGAAATCACGGCTTTGGGGTCTTCGACTTCATGGAGGCTTGCATAGGCAAAAACGCCACCCACTGCAAAGCCGGACGATCCCAGAAGACATGAAATCGCCGCCAGACCTGCAGAGATACCCATGGTCAAAACGATTCCCATAAGCGCGCATAAAAAACTGAGTCCGATGAGCAAACCCACGCCGTACAAACATTCGGATGGCCGGTGATCGAAGCTTTTAGACATCTTTTTGTGGATTGCCATTGCACCGGCGGCAAGACCCGCCATGAAGCTCATCATCAGAAGTCCTATGTCCTGATAGAGCACCCCGTGCTTAACCTGATAATAAAGAATAAGGATGGTTTCCAGAACCATGCCTGTGAATCCCGCTGTGGCAACCAGGATGATGCGGCTCAGTGTCGGTCGGAAGCGGATAACCAGAAAAAAAATGATGAAGCTGATGCCGGACAACCACACCCATGGCGATTTTAGAAATCCCCGGCCGACCACGGAAAAAGGATCAACCAGGGCGATGCGCGGGAAAAACTGTGAAAGCCAGATGACGATGGCGTACTGGTAACAGACGGGCCTGATGTCGGTATTTGGAGGAGCCTGTTCATGTTGGAGCAATTTTTTAATTTTGTCATATCTGTCGTTGGTGAAAAGGTAGTGGATGTAACCCGCTGAAACCAGTTTTGTCTGGGGCTGCCTTTTCTGCAGACGACGGGTCATGACTTCGTAAGACCCCGGAAGGACCGTATTTGAGGCGGTAACCACGTTTGTGCTTCCCGGAAGAAACAGGGTTTCGGGGAAAACAGACTGCAGGGCCCGATAGATACTCGTGTTGCGGCGTGCCAGCGGGACAGTCCACAGGTTTTCAGCCGCATGGAGTCTGAAACCAAGAATTCCCCCGGGTTTCAGCTTTGCCCGGCATTGTTTGAAAAACTCTTGCGTATAGAAACGATTTGCCTGGCCGGAGGACGGTTGGGGCATCCCGATCAGGATGAGATCGTATGTGCCGCTCTTTTTCAGATACTGCCGGGGATCGGTAAAAATAATCCGGACGGTCGGGTTGCTGAGAGACTTTCGGATATCATCAGGGAGATGCCGGGTTGCGAGATTATACAGGACAGGGTTGAGTTCAACATAATGAATTTGTTGGGGATCATATTTCAGTGTTTCCCGAACAAGACCTTCGATTCCGCCCCCCAGGATCAGCACATCCTTTGGATCCGGGTGCTGGAGCGCCGTTAAATGGCAGAAGTATTCGGCTTGAGTTCCCTCCGTTTCAAACGCCAGGGCGTCGTTTTCAAAAACGGAAACCTGATTGTGGAGACGAGTGACGGTAATTCTGCCGTAGGGAGAATCGCTGCTTTCCACCAGATTCGGATGATTCAACATGGTCATCCGGCGATCCAGAGAGGATGTGTTCCATAAGAGGGCCAGGAAGAAACAGGTCAGAAGGATTGTTAACGAACGCAAAAAAGCGGCCCGTCCCCCCCTGAGAAGGACCAGGGGAGTCATGATGGACACGAGAGAGCATATCATGACTGCCGATAAGTTTCGAATCCCCCACATGATCAACAGGGTGGACATGAATCCGCCGATGAACCCGCCCGCACTTTCCATTGCATAGGCAAGCGCAAGCGTCCTGCCCCCTGTCATGTAAGCCTTTGCCGTCCACTGGAACAGTAGACCGGACAGCAGCCCGGCCGGTAACAGGGAAATGACAATGATGATGAATTGCACAATGATGGGAAGGTAGGCGCCGGGCACCCCGCCAAAGATGAGACGGCTGGAACGAATGAACATGACATCCATCGGAAGGATGATTCCAAAAAGGATGAAAAGCACGGCAATTTGCCCGGGTGAGGGGAAGAGAATCCACCGCCCGATGAGAGCACCTGCCGCAGTCCATAACAACCATATTCCAAGAGCCAGAAGATAAATCAATTCGACTCCATAGAAGGCAACATTCAATTCCCTAATCAGGACAACCTGACCCAGGATCGAAATCAGTCCGATGGCAATAAGTGAAATGATCATGAATTTATTTGAATTGTGATTCGCTGAAAACGATTGCCTGAAACGTTGAGAATTTTGCGCCCTTTTTCCAGCTTCCAGCTGTCAATCCCGCTTTCAGGCAGAGATGATCGAGCATTTGTTCCCGGTTCCATCCCTGTTCCGTTGCCACCTGAGGAAGGAAGACAGCGGAATGACTGTCTTTGCTCAGCAAAACGCCATCCCTTCCGACGACAATATCGTTGGCGCCGGCTACCTGTTTCATAGGGGTCAGTACAGATATTTCTATTTCGATATCTTTCAGTTCATCCGCCGTTAACTGGGGGAAGCGCCTGTCATTAAAGGCTGCCTGGAGCGACATGACGCCGACGAGCTTGACCAGCGGCTCATCCGCGATCATTCGGCCGATGCAGCCACGAAGATCACCCTTTTTCCTGAGTGTGACAAAAACACCCCACGGTTGTTGAAGCCTTTCGTCAAAACCTCTTGCCAGTGGAACGGTGTCCGTCGTAAAAATTCTCGATAAGGTTTTTCTGGCAAACGCGAGTAATGTTTTTTTATCTGAGGGTGTGAGATCTTCGGAGACGGCCGCCGCTGCGCGCCGAGAGGATGCGGCGTCAGGTTTCTCGTTGTCTTCGTCTTCCGCCGTGAACACAACCGTGCCGTATCCGACAACCCGCGAGCGATCCCCTACGGACATATCTCCCGAATTAGCGTAGCTGACCACCACCCCGCGGGCAGCCCCAAGGGCTCCGGCTGCCGCCATGGTCACCAGAATTGGAGCTTCACCGCAGACGCTGGTGTAAAGGTTGGGAATGCTCCTGTTTGCCTGAGACTTCAGGGTTGCCTGAAATATGCCGGGGTCAAGTTTTGCGACGGCCGCAAGCGTTTCCCTGTCCACGAAGTCAGCATTTTCCGCCGACGGATAGTGAGAAAGATCGGAACTTGTGACAATTAACGCCCGCCTGTTTTTCAAGACCTTTGCCAGGGCCCGGCCGAAGCGGGCGCACATCTGCGTGTCCGGCGAACCGACAACGGCGGGGACGATCTTTGCTTCGGGAAAGATGACCTGAATGAAGGGCACCATGACTTCAACGGAATGCTCGGATTCATGAAGGGATGTATCGAGCGTGCAGTCGGCCGGAGCTTCTTTGATGAGAGCAGAAACGATGCTCCTGTCAATGAGCGCTGTTCCAAGGGGGGTGCGAAAACCGCTGCCGGGATAAAGCGAAATATTCTGAAAACCCGGATTAGTGTGATTGGTCCCCAGGATGACAATCACATCATACTTTTCATGGCTGACCTGCTTGAATCCGTCCGCGCAGATTTGGCCGGAGAATATGTACCCTGCGTGGGGGACGATGATGGCCACCGGCTTTTTGACTTTTACAGGAAGCGCATCCTGTAAAAACTGCTCGATGGCGCTTCTCAGTTTGGGTGCGGAATCGGAATAGAATTTCCCTGCAACAGCCGGTTCACGGATATCTGCATTTGACATTTTATTTGCCTCACATGATGTGGAAAAACAAAGACTGATAACGAACAATGTAACGCATAACCGCAAAATCTTCATTTTCATCTATCGCTTTCTATGCCCATACTCC
Source organism: Smithellaceae bacterium (assembly GCA_028704195.1). Taxonomy (GTDB): domain Bacteria; phylum Desulfobacterota; class Syntrophia; order Syntrophales; family Smithellaceae; genus UBA8904. The sequence continues at coordinate 989 of JAQVLL010000027.1, read as the reverse complement.
GGCAATTTTCCGTCCGCAGAATTTGCAATGCCCGTTTTTGATATTCATCTGGGTCACGAAAAAACTCTGCCGCCCTATCACGATCTTCCCGCAGCCCGGGCAATAGGTGTGATTTCCCGGATGACCCGGTACATTGCCCACATAAGGATAATGCAACCCTTTCGCCAGGGCCAAATTCCGGGCACGTTCCAGGGTGGCAACCGGTGTAGGCGAAAGATTCCTCAGCTGGTAATCCGGATGAAAACGCGTAAAGTGAACCGGGATATCTGCCCCCACTTCTCCCAGGATCCAGTTGATCAGCTCCTGCAGCATTTTGTCCGAATCATTTAATGTCGGGACAACGAGGTTTACAATTTCAAGATGTACGCGGCTTTTCGCGATCTGTCTGATGCTCCTGAGAACGGGGCGCAGTGAGGCCCCGCATGCGGTACGGTAAAAATTCTCGCTATATCCCTTCAGATCGATCTTGATTGCGTCAAGCACCCCGCAGATTTCCGCAAGAGGCGCCTCGTTGATGAAGCCACAGCTGATCATCACAGAGCGGATATTCTTCTTTTTTGCATCGCGGGCGATATCAACCATATATTCCGTGAAAACCGTCGGTTCATTGTATGTAAAGGCAATAACCGGCGATTGGCTGTTTTGTGCGGCATCAACAATCCTGGACGGAGGCGCAAACGGCCCCTTATGGTCTTCAGGGGATGCCTGCGAGATTTCCCAGTTCTGACAGAATTTGCAGCTGAGTGGACAGCCGGCAGTCGCAAGAGAAAATGCGGCGGCTGACGGAAGATAATGATACAGGGGTTTCTTTTCGATCGGATCGACATGAATGGACACGGGGCGGCCATAGACGAGGCTGCGCCGCTCTCCGTTGACATTCATGCGCGTCCGGCACTTGCCACGCTGACCAACGGCGATGGCGCATCCGTTGGGGCAAAGGAGGCATTTGGCAATGGTTTGCTCACGGGAAGTGCCTTCGCCTTTGATGG
>JAQVLL010000026.1 GCA_028704195.1 Smithellaceae bacterium | reverse complement strand
ATGGTGTGGCGGGTGTTGTCGAAAATCACAAGAGAATCGCTGATGACAAAAACAGATTCATCCAGGTCGAGGTCAGCGGGCGGCGCGTCAGGAAGCTTCTCAAAATAGCGTACCATGTCATAGCCCAGGTAGCCTACAGCGCCTCCAAAAAAACGAGGCAGTCCAGGGGTAGAAACAGGCTTGTAGCGGCCCAACAGTCCGCGCATCATATTGAGCGGATCGCCTTTATGCTCCCGCTCGGACACTCTTCCCTTTTCTTCAATGATCACGTTGGGGCCGCGGACTTTGAACACAACCCCCGCATCCGTGCCGATAAAGGAGTAGCGACCCCACTTTTCACCCCCTTCTACGCTTTCCAGCAGGTAGACGTGATGCTTGTGCTGCAGCTTTTTTAAAACGGAAACCGGTGTTTCGATGTCCGCGAGGATTTCCCGGTAAACGGGAATCAGGTTTCCCCTGCGGGTGAATGCTTCAAATTCGGGTAATTTGGGCTGGTACATAAATTCTCCTTTAAGTGGTGTTCACAATCCCGCGTCGCGTCGCTCCTGGGATAATTCGACCATCAAGCTTCAGGGCACTTCGTTTCTGAAGCTTGGGTCTCAATAAAAAAGGCCGTGAGTTTCTTCACGGCCTTTTTCGTTGATACAAACAAAAAAGCCGTGGAGTCCTGAGAGGGTCTCCACGGCTTTAACTTCATATATAAAAGATCAGCGGCGGAAATTCCTCCCTGTGAGGGTCCACCACCAGTTATTAAGATTTAATTTTACTGTGATATTTTTCATTTCCTGCTCTTATTTCACCAAATTTTGAAAACATATAGCAATGCAGGCATCGGATGTCAATATTTTTTTATTCGTTAAACAATGCTGCAAAACGGATACCGGACCTGAAATTTACCCCGGCCATTTCCATCCAATCAATACCCAGAATAAGACTGCAACGATGCCGTTGGAAACCCAAAATTCAGTAAATGCCCTAAAACAAAGAAGTTTTGTGCAGTTCATCCCTGTGCTTTGCGGTTTTTTCCCAGCCAGTCCTTGACGGCGTGCCCCGACCCGAATGGCCAGGGCCGTACTTTTTCCGGTGCGACGGATTTCACCTCTGCCAGTTCGTCCCCCATCCTGATCTCACCTTCCGCCTCGACGTGGTAGGCGATAATAACCTGGTTTTGTTCCGGGAAAGGATAGACGCCAATCATATCCACCACCCTGGCATCCAGATTAAGCTCTTCCTTCACTTCACGGATAACGGCATTTTCCGGGGATTCGCCTTTTTCCAGAAACCCCGTAATCAACCCGAAAAACTTCGGCGGCCAGGCTTTATTCCGTGCCAGAAGGATATTTCCCCGGTATTCGATAAGCGCGGCAACAACAGGCAGCGGATTATCCCAAAAGACATATTCACAGCTCTGGACAGGGCATGCCAGGTAATCCCTGCCGTTGATGTTTTTTGTTGAAAGTTCGTGCCCGCAGTACAGGCAATATTTTACGTCCGCCATTTTTGCACCTCCTTTAAAAAACCGTTTAGCCACCGAAGACGGGTTTCGTAATTCATGATTCCGTATTCCCAGACCTTGACATGCAAGGGATCGACTTTTCTTTCGATCATATGGCTGCGGGCTTCTGTCAGATCATGGATGATGTTGGTTACCACTCCGATCTGGTGCCGGATTTTTTCGATCGCTTTGTTCTTTGGCAGGTGGCGAAGAAAATTGGACTTGATGCAGAACAGATCCTTGCGGAAAAAGTCATACCGGAAGGACCGGTCTTCTCCATCCTCGCTTTCCAGCCATTGCAAGAAATCCTCCCGTCCCTGATCGGTGATTGAATAGATGTGGCGGCTCGGCGCGCCGTCCTGATGTTTTACGGTTTTCACGACAAGACCGTCGGTTTCCAGCTTCTTTAAGGAAGGATACAGCTGCCCGTCATTGATGCCGAATTCACCAAACATTTTTTGAGTCAATTGAGACTTGATTTCATAACCGTGAGAGCAGCTGAACATCAAACCGCCGAGTAGGATATATTTGACTGACATAATCTCTCCTTTGCTTTGAAGAATTCCTTATTCAACCGTGTCATTGTTGTACGGCGATGCCAGAACGTTGTTGATTAAAAACTGCTTTGAGAAGTGTCCACCTGTCACGCAGAACATCAGGTCCTCTCTTCCCAGCAGCTTATTCCTGATCTTTCCTGCAGGCATTCCTTCCCGGTGAAGGCTTAATATTTTATTTCGCAGATTTTTCATGTATTTGATTTTTTCTGACAATGCATTACCGCCGCCGGTCACGACTCCCTTAAGGCTGCAGAAAATCGTATCAATATGGAGGTTTGATAAATCCTCCAGAGAGGAAAGCATCTGATTGAAGTCTTCATCCCGTCGCAGGTAAATGTTCCTGACGCCGCAAAACATGTCTCCGGTGAAAAGCCATTTTTTGTGAGGGTCGTAAAGGCAGATATGGCCCGCCGAGTGGCCGCCGCAGGGGATGACACGGAATGAATGACTGCCGATATCCATGGAATCTCCAATGGTTTCCGCTCTGGAACCTTCGGGATACCCCCAGATCCATTTTTGATACAGCCTGAGCGCGACGCTTCGGGGGTTTTCGATGTAGGGCATGGAATCCCGGTGAGCAAAGATCCGGGCCGAATGCGTCTGCTGGATAAGATGATTGTTGCCGGTGTGGTCTTCATGATAATGCGTGTTGATGATCCGGTTGATCTTCTTTTCTTTTAGCGCTGACAGGAATTCAACACCGGCAAAACCGGTACCTGTATCGATCAGCGTGTCCTCCAGTAAAAAGGCATGGACAAAATAGGGAACAAATTTCCCGATGCTTCTTCCCATTTTGTAAATGGTGAGGTCTTCATACGTGGATATTTTCAGCATGGTTTGCCTGCACCCCGTGATTTAATGCCGAGAAAAAGTTATTTGGCCTCATGGGAAAATAATTCTCAACCAAAACCATCATTTGTAAGATACCTTACTATTAAGGTATCTTTTTGTCAAGATATTCTTTTTGAAGGATTATTTTGAGTTGAAGTTGATATCGGGTTTTATCTGCAACAACCCGGTGAGATTGACCGTTAACCAAGCCTGCCGATCATTTCTGGTTCTTTGGCAGTATATCCGGGCGGTCTATGTTTCGGTTTGAGGTGGCTTTTCATCATCCTCTGCGGCCGACTTTATATCTTCCACTTTCTCCCCTGCAGGCTGCGGAGTTTCCGGTTGGGGTATTGGTTGAGGCGCCTCTGCCGGATCTGTTTCTTCAGATGCTGTTGTTTTGTCTGAAACTGCCGCGGGGGTGTTCTTTTCCTGCTCGATCTCGTCGAGCCAAAGGGAATGGCGGTGACGGGCGTAATCCAGGCGCACTTTACCTGTAAAGATGCCGCGCACCATCGGCCAGTTGGGCCTAAGCGCGATGGCGGCCATGTGCGCAAGAAAAGCCAGGAAGAATAAAACAAAACCAATATTATGGATCCACGTGGCCCATAAAAGCATCGTATGGGAAAGATCCGGCGCGTAAATATTCTTATAGGTTTTCACCAGTCCCGAAAGGATCAGCATCATGATGATGAAAGCCATGCCGGCATAGGCCAGCCGCTGCTCAGGCAGGTATTTGTGCATGGGTGGTTCCTTGCCGATCCCGATAAAACTTTTCATAACGGTGATCGATGCCGCAGCGTCGCCTTTCTGCGGAAGCAATCCTTTTTCGCCCCGCAGTCCGTGATAGAACAGGTGGAATAACCCCACGGCCGAGAAAACAAAGGCTGCCGCGTAATGCAAATACAATGAGGTCATAAAATCGGCCGACCAGCCCAGGCCCGGAAGGGTAATAATGTAGTATCGTTTGGCGATGGGCAGTTCGAAGATGCCGGTAAAAAGAAGGATGAGCCCGGAAATCGCGATGGCCCAGTGCTCCATCAGCTCAAGCCTGCTGTGCCGGACAACAAGATTATTTTGCGCGAGGATTTTCTCAATCATGGTGTTCCTCCTCTTTTTTCAGCTGTTCTTTACGACGGGAGATCCAGTTGAGCGCACCCGCCGCGATCACACCCAGAGCAGGCGCTGCTAGGACTGCTTTGCCTAGTGGATCGGTGGCGGCCATCCTTCGCACAACATCAGGCTTCATGTCCGGTTGCCCCGGTTTTTTCTGCATGGTTTTATTGATCTGTTCGAAAGAGGCAGGCGAAACATAAAGAGTGGATGTTCCACCGTTTTGAGTGTTGCCGTAAATAAATCCATTCATCGCTCGGGCGCGTTCCTCCGCCTCTTTTTCAATTTCGTGCCGTGGTCCGATGAGCATCGCTTTGCGCGGGCATGCCTCGATGCAGCCGGGCAGTTTCCCTTCCTTCAAACGTTCATTGCAAAGGTCGCATTTATACATTACGCCGTTGCCCATGAAACCAGGCAGCACGTGAAGATAGATACCCACGCCGGACTGGCGCTGGGGGATTTCCCATGGGCAGACATCCTTGCATTTGGCTCCTCCGAAACACTGATTCTGCTCAATCACCACCGCGCCGTTTTTTTCTTTGTGATTGGCTGAAAACGGACAGATGGTTGCGCAGGCCGGATTGTCGCAATGCATACAGCGGCGCGGGACGAAGATGGTTTTCCCGTCAATCTGCGCTTTATGAATATAGATGAAATTGTAAGGCGTCAAACGGTTGAAGACCTCTTTCTTCTTTGACCAGTCTTCAATGGTTTTGCGCGGCCAGGGTTCGGGAATGTTATCCACAACCGGAGGAATTTTATCCTTATTGATGGTTTTGCAGGCGGCGACACAGGCGGGAACCTTAAGGTTTTCGCAACCGTCGCACAAGCTCAAATCAATCAGCGTTGATAATTGCCTGTCCGTTGCAGCCCCGGCCGATTTCGGCAGATTCAGGCCGGCCATAGCTGCTGTCCCGGCACTGATCTTTAAAAAAGACCGGCGGCTTAGATCAAATAAATTATTTTTGTTCATGATACGCCTCCCCTTATGGATCACGAAAGGTCAATAAACCTGGATAATGCATTGTAAAATTCCTTTCGTTGCTTTTCCTGGTTCCCGGAAGATTCACCAAGGCATGTTTTCATGTGGTTTGATATGATTGCCCCGCCTGTTTTTTTCATCGCGGCCGTAACGGCCGACACTTGGGTTAAAACATCAACGCAGGGCGAGTCCGCTTCGATTAAGCGCTCCAAGCCCCGCACCTGTCCTTCAATCCGCTTTAAACGGGCGATAATTTTTTTCTTTTCCGTATTCATTTATATACCCCATGGGGGTATAATACGCATAAGGTGGCTATTTGTCAAGAGGTTATTTGTACGGGAAAACGGTTCTACTTATTAATAGTCTCTCAATAGAATCAACACGAGTCATTCCTGCTTACACCCTCGCGTGACCTCGCGTGACCTTCAGGTTATCAGGTTATCAGGTTATCAGGGTGTTCGCTGAGTGATGATGATACTGTCATCTGATCAAAAATCGCTACTATTATTGAACTGTTAATAATACACAGCACCCGATTTTTCTTGACACCTGAAACCTATGACCGCTATATTCCACAAACATGATTCCAACCCCTGTTTTTGATGGATTGAATGGAAATTATTTTATACATCATTCTGGTAATTCTCCTGATCATTGTCGTGCTGCTTATCTGGCAACTGAAGCGAAGCTCTATAGACTGGACGCCTTTGACCGGTAAACTGCACGCCCTGCAGGATGCGCAGGAAAGAACCGATCGTTCAGTCCGTGATGAGATTGCCCGTTCGCGTGCGGAGATGCAGGCACAGTCGCAGCAGGAAAGAACAGAACTCGCGGGATCGCTAAAATCATTCGGTGATTCTGTCCAAACGCGCATGGCCGACATTGCCAAAATTCAAAACGACCAGATGGAGAGTTTTGCCAGGCAACTGAACGCACTGACCGCGGCCAATGAAACGAAACTGAACAACATCCGTCTTGAGATTGACACGAAACTGAAACAAATTCAGGAAGACAGCGCCCGCCAGCTTGATCGCATGCGTGAAACCGTTGATGAAAAATTGCAAAACACGCTGGAAAAAAGACTGGGTGAATCCTTCAAACAGGTTTCAGAGCGTCTCGAGCAGGTCCATCAGGGTCTTGGCGACATGCGAACGCTCGCCGCGGGCGTAGGCGATCTGAAAAAAGTACTTACCAACGTCAAGTTGCGCGGCACCTGGGGGGAGGTTCAGCTGGGCGCGCTTTTGGAAGAGATATTGTCGCCGGAGCAATACTTAAAGAATGTCAAGATAAAGGACACGGGTGGGGATTTTGTAGAATTCGTCATCAAACTGCCCGGCCAGGGCGACTCACCCTCCGATTTTGTTCTGATTCCGGTGGATGCAAAATTCCCGATGGAAGACTACTCACGGTTGATGGAAGCGCAGGAAAAAGGGGATGTGTCTACCGCGGAAGATGCTGTCCGGCAGTTGGAAAACAGCATTAAAAAGGCTGCCAAAGACATATCGCAAAAATATATTGATCCTCCCAAAACCACGGATTTTGGCATCATGTTTCTGCCGTCGGAGGGGCTTTACGCCGAAGTGATCCGCCGCACGGTGCTGGTATCAAACCTCCAGCGTGAATATCGCATTGTGATTTCCGGTCCCTCAACGTTTGCCGCATTTCTCAACAGCCTGCAAATGGGTTTCCGCACGCTGGCGATCCAGAAGCGCTCCGGCGAAGTCTGGAAAGTGTTGGGCGAAGTGAAGTCAGCATTCGGCAAATTCGGTGATTCCCTCGATGCGGTGCGCAGAAGACTCGATCAAGCCGCGACTTCCGTGGACGACGCGCAGAAAAAGACACGGACACTTGCAGGTAAATTAAAAGCCGTGGAATCCCTGCCGGGAACGACCGAAGAAATCAATGCCGCGGAACCTGAAGCGGATTGAGCAGTCGGCATGGGGTCAGGGCTTGAAATAAATATTCAAACCATGGATCAATCTGCAAGATTGAACCTGCAGAGTGGGTGAACGCTGTTAACTTTTAAATGTATTGCTTAATGAGATGATGAAGCCGGCGCTTCGACAGGCTCAGCGACCGGCTTCGACAGGCTCAGCGACTGTTCACGCATGCCCAGGAATTTCTTGACATACCGGAAAATTTTCTTATAAAGTAAACACCAAAAATTCTGTGAGTGCTGCTTGAAGAATATGCCGATAAAACAAGCCATACTTGTTTGTATCCTTCTACTCCTGAGTATCGTTGATGCAGGCGCGGAAAAATTCAACATACCGGCCGCTCCTGAGCAGGACAGCATTGTGAGGTTTGCTGAATCGTTCGTGGGAACACCGTATGTGTACTCAGGCAACGGCGAGAGAGGTTTTGACTGTTCAGGTTTTGTGCATTACGTTTATAAAAATTTCGGCATCGAGGTCCCCAGAATTTCATCCGCGTATTCGAACTTTGGACAGCCGGTGAGCCTGGAGGACTGTCAAAAGGGAGACATCATTTTATTTACCGGCACAAACTACAGCCGTTCATCTGTCGGGCATGTAGGAATCATCATTTCTGACCGGGGAGAACCCGTCCGGTTTATTCACTCATCATCTTCCAGAAAACATCGGGGTGTGACCATAACCGATTATCACAATTCAAAATATCCCCGCAGATACATGGGAATCAGAAGGCCGTAAAACAGTATTGATAAAACGATCTTTGCCGGATTGTTTATTCGGGCTGCTTCACGCATTTGCAGGCCTTTGATGATTTCAGGGACGCGTGCATTGATAGTATGCAGGAGAACCGTATTTGCCCGCCGGTTGAACCTTTATTGACGCGGCGACTTTTTCTTTTTTTGACCTGACGCGGCGCCGCAGGCGTTATCACCTTCCATGCCGCAGCGGCATCTGTCGAGCTCCCGGCTTGGCGCAAGGCCCAGATCAATAATCATTTCGTGATCGAGCCTGCTATCCCGGCCCGTGGTGGTCAGATAGTTTCCGGTCATCAGGGAATTGGCGCCCGCGATGATGCCTAAAGGTAGAAGCTGCCGCAGATTTTTTTCCTTTCCGCCGCAAAGTCTGATGTCCTTATCCGGCAGCATGAAGCGGAACACGGCGATAGTCATGAGGATTTCCATGGGCGGCAGGGGACGCAGATGGTCCAGCGGCGTTCCTTTGATCGGATTGAGAATATTGACCGGGATCGAATCGACATTTAGGTTGCGCAAAGTTGCTGCAAGCTCAATGCGGTGCCTGACACTCTCTCCCATGCCGATCAACGTACCTGCGCAAACACTCAGCCCCGCCTCTTTTGCGACGCGGATGGTTTCAATGTTTTCTTCATAATCGTGTGTGGTGCAGATATTTTTGAAAAAACTGCGGGCTGTTTCCAGGTTGTGGTGATAGCGATACAATCCGGCGTCTTTGAGTTCATGCGCTCTGTCCGGGGTGATCATGCCCAGCGACGCGCATGGGAAAATGCCGATTTTATTCATGCCCTCAATGGCTTTAAAAATCTCCTTCCATTCTTTTTTGGTTTTGACGGTTTTTCCGCTGGTGACGATTCCAAAGAATTGAGCCCCGTCTTTTTTTGCCCGGGCCGCTTCAGAGATCATTTGCTTTGCGGGTTTGAGCGTATAGGAAGGAACGTCGGTTGAATAGTGAGAGGACTGCGCGCAGAATTTACAATCCTCGGAACAGCGGCCGGACTTGGCGTTGGTGATGCCGCAAAGAATGATATTTTTGCCTTTGAATTGTTCGCGGATCTGAGATGCCGCCGCGAAAATCCGATAAGGGCTGCCGGCTCCCTCGATGAAAATCTCCAGTGCTTCCGATGCGCTGATGCCGCTCCCTTTCATGGCTTTATGGTTCAGGGTGTCGATCAGATCCATGCTTTTATTGCTGTCTTTCTTGCCACGATTTTTCTGAAGTAATTGATGCAATTGATTCTTACAAATGGTAATCGCCAGCCGCCTCCGGCTGATAAATGATATCATCGACCTTAAGTTTTTTAACGCCGGAAGGGACGGTCCATTTCACAATGTCCCCCTTCCGATATCCCAGAAGGGCCATGCCCAGAGGCGCCATAATGGATAATTTATTGTCGGCAATATTAGCTCCGGAGGGAAACACCAGGGTGTAAACCATTTTCTCGCCGGTAGCGGTATCTGTAATGCTTACCCGGGAATTCATGGTGATCACATCCCGTGGAATGTTCTCGGGTTCAACCAGCACGGCGCGATACAGCTCTTTTTCCAGAAGATCAAGATTGTCCTGATTGGCTTTTGGCGACAAACGCAGCCCCTCAATCAGTTGGACCAGCCTGTCCATATCAAATTTTGTAATGTAAATTTCACGCTCGGCCATGATGGTGTGTCCTCCCTTGATATTTCTTTTATCTGGGGTTGCTTCAACGAGTGTGGATTAAGAAACGAACCGCCGCCAATGGTAAAACAACTATGGTAAATGACAGAACAATGCGGATTTACGACTGCTTTCTGTTTTTCTGTTTTTAGTGTTAATTGACTATAGCACAATTTTTAAAAAAATAGAACAGGCGGGAGAAGATATTTTGTCTGCCCGCGAAACTTTCTTTCGTTGCCATGTGCAGGGTCTTTTGATATGGCAGTGCAAACAGATGAACAGGTCGTGATATTGAACAGAGGAATTTATATTATCGGCACGGATACGGGAGTGGGTAAAACCGCGGTTGCTGCGGGGATGATGCGCCTGCTTCTGAAAAATCAATGCCGGGCAGCATACTTTAAGCCGGTGGCCAGTGGCATGACCGTTGTTGACGGCGCCAGGGTGTCCGTGGATGCGGCTTTTGTCAACGTGGTTTCCGGATTCGCTGATAATCCTGAACAGGTGACGCCGTTCGTCTATGCCGATGCGGTTTCGCCGCATCTGGCCTCGCGCATGGCCGGACGCCCGATTGACAAGGACGTCGTCAGCAAAAGCCTTGATGCATTGAAGGCCCGCTACGATTGGATCGTCGCGGAGAGTGCGGGAGGTCTGGCCGTTCCCCTGAATGATTGTGGGTTCATGCAGTATGATTTGATCCGTGAGCTCAAGTTTCCATGCCTGCTGGTGGCGCGCACCGGACTGGGGACGATCAATCACACGCTGCTGACGCTTAGTTATGCCAAAAGCGCCGGCCTGATCGTCAAGGGCATCATTATGAACGTCATGGGCGATTCGCCCATCGAGCGGGACAATGTTGAGACAATAAAAAAGCTGTCGGGGGTCGAAGCCGTTTTTACGCTGCCGGTTGTCGCGCCGCTGGATACTGAAAATCTTCAGGCCGGAAATCTCGGGGAAATCTTTGAACAGGCCGTCCGTTTTGATGACATTATCAGCTTGATGGGAATCGTTTAAAGATGACGGAAAATTGGTTTGATAAAAAATTGCAGAAGATCAAGGCAGACGGTCTTCACCGGCAGATGAAATATCTGCTCTCGCCGCAGGGGTCGCATGTTCGCATCGCGGATGATGGCATTCTGATGCTGTCATCCAACAGCTATCTTGGGCTTTGTTTCGACGAGCGCCTCAGGAACGCTGCGCACGCCGCACTCGAAAAATACGGGACGGGTTCCGGCGGTTCGCGTCTGACCACGGGCAGTTATGATATTCATAAGAAACTGGAAGAGGAAATTGCCGCATTTAAAGGTGCCGAAGCGGCGCTGGTGTTCGGCACCGGCTACATGGCCAACGTCGGCATCCTATCGGCAGTTGCCTCCAAAGACTGGGTGATTTTTTCCGATCGCCTCAATCATGCCAGCATCATCGACGGCTGCCGACTGTCCGGTGCCGAAATCGTTGTCTATGAGCATTGCGATCCGGCGGACCTCGAACGGAAAATTGATCAATATCCAGGAAGGCCCGGTCTGATTGTCACCGACGGACTGTTCAGCGTCGACGGTGACATTGCGCCCCTGCCCGCGCTTGTGGCGATTGCCCGGAAACATAAGCTTCTGCTGATGGTCGATGACGCCCATGCCACGGGTGTTCTGGGGAAGAAGGGGGGAGGCACCGCTGAACACTTCGGCCTTGATGGGGGCATCGATATTGCGATGGGGACGCTGAGCAAGGCTCTGGCCAGCGAGGGCGGTTTTGTGGCGGGTTCACATCACCTGATTGATTACCTTGTTAATACGGCACGCAGTTTTATTTTTTCAACCGCTCCGGCTCCGGCGATCATCGCGGTGTCCCTTGCGGCGCTGGATATTGTCCGCAAAGAACCTGCAGCGCGGGATGCGTTGCGTGAACACTCCCTCTGGTTCAGGACAGAGCTTCGCACCATGGGTTTTGATGTGGCTGACTATCCCACGCCGATCATTTCCATTGTCCTGGGACGTCCGGACGTGGCGGTTGATTTCAGCAAACGCCTGATGGGGAAAAAGATTTTTGTTTCCGCCATTCGGCCGCCGACCGTGCCCGCGGGCACCAGCCGGTTAAGGATCAACATCATGGCCACCCATACGAAAGGTGAGCTCACACGGGCCCTTGAGGCCATCGGAAATGTAGGGCGTATGTTAGGCGTGATTCCGTCATGAAACGCAAGGAGGACAGCTTGAATATTTTACAGCAAAAAGATCTGAACTATATCTGGCATCCCTGTTCGCAGATGAAGGACTATGAGGACTTTCCTCCGATTATCATTGAACGGGGCAAAGGCGCGTACCTGTATGATGCGGAGGGCCGGAGCTACCTTGATGCCGTGTCGTCCTGGTGGGTCAATCTTTTCGGTCACGCCAACGAACGAATCAACAAAGCGCTGTGTGATCAGGCGCAAAAACTGGAGCATGTCATCTTCGCCAATTTCTCTCATGAGCCGGCGATTGATCTGGCCCAGGAAATAGTCCGGATCACCCCCGCAAAGCTCAATAAAGTTTTCTTTGCCGATAATGGATCATCGGCGGTGGAAGCGGCGCTGAAAATGAGTTTTCATTATCATCAGCAGACCGGATGCACGAAAAAAACCAGGTTTGCCGCCGTCACGGACGCCTATCACGGGGAGACGCTCGGAGCGCTTGCCATGGGAG
>JAQVLL010000025.1 GCA_028704195.1 Smithellaceae bacterium | reverse complement strand
GACCGGCCGTGAGGCAGAGCAAAAACGTGTCGGCGCGAAAGTGGTCAATAATCTTCAGGCCCTGTTTCAGGTCACGGTTCCGAAAATCACGATTCTCGTCCGTAAAGGTTATGGCCAGGCGCTGGTTAATATGTGCGCCGTCGGCGCCGGTTCGGATTTCATGGTTGCCTGGCCCACGGCAGAAATCAGCTTTATGGACCCGTACGTCGGCGCCGACATCGTTTTTGGAAGCCTTCCCGAGGCCGAGCGCGAAAAACTGGTTCAAAAGATGATGGCAGACTCTTCGCCTTATCCGGCGGCACGGGTTTACGGCATTCAGGATGTGATCCATCCGGCAGAAACACGGGATTATCTGATCAAGGTACTGGGCATTATCCGGGAATCAAAAACAAAAGGGATGAGCAGGCATCTTTTGTCAGGATGGCCAACCAAATTTTAATCTCGAGAAAGGAGAATGGTTATGTCAGCAAAACCCGATCTGAAGGCCGTGGACAAGATCGAAATCTGGACCCTGCAGGACAATTACATCGAGATAACGGCCATGGACAGCAACGCCGTCGTCACACGGGCCGCTCCTTTAAAGGACGGCGAAATCAAAGCCTCCATTCTGGCGGAGCACGGTTTTTCAGCATTGGTCAAAACCACCGTGGAAGATAAAACCTGCACCATGCTTTTTGATTTCGGTTTTTCTGAAAACGGCGCGGCGCAAAACGTGCAAACCCTGGGCCTTGATCTCAAAGACGTAGAAGCCGTGGCTCTCTCGCACGGACACAGCGATCACACAGGTGGAATGGTCAAACTGACCGCAATGATCGGCAGGACGGGCCTTCCTCTGGTCGTGCATCCTGCCGCATTTCAGTCGCCGCGTTATCTTAAATTCGGCGAAGAATTCAAGATCTATTTTCCGAAATTCACGCGTGATATGGTCCGGCAGGCGGGTCTGTCCGTCATAGAAGCAGATACCCCTTATTCAATGCTTGACGGCACCGTTCTCTTTCTGGGAGGTATTCCGCACACCACGGATTTTGAAAAAGGCTGGCCCCTCCCGCATTACCAGAAAGACGGCAAGGAAAGCTGGGACCCCATCGAAGATGATTCGTCCATTGTCATGAACCTGAAAGACAAGGGACTGGTCATCTTATCCGGCTGCGCGCATGCGGGGATTATCAATACGGTCCGGTATGCCATAAAAGCTACCGGGATCGACAGGATTCACGCCGTCATGGGAGGATTTCACCTCTCCGGACCGTTTTTCGAACCCCTGATCGACGAAACAACCAGGGAACTGCAAAAAATGAATCCCACGTATGTCATTCCCACGCACTGTACGGGAAGAAAAGCGATCATGGAAATCGAAAAAAAGATGCCTGAACAATTCATCTTGAATATGGCGGGAACGAAGCTCACCTTTACATAAGGAACAAGGAACAAGGAACAAGGGACAAGGATAAAGGAAATTATGACACAAAAGGCGTTTCAGGATTATTACCCTGAAGATTTAAGTCACTGCTATGGCTGCGGCAGCCGCAATGAACACGGACTGCAAATCAAAAGCTTCTGGGACGGAGAAGAATCTGTCTGCGTCTATATACCCAGGGACTACCATACCGCCATCCCCGGTTTTGTTTATGGCGGGCTGATCGCGTCGCTGATTGATTGCCATTCCACCGGCACGGCCGCCGCCGCCAAATACCGCTCAGAAAACAGGGAGTTAGGCTCTGAGCCAGCGGTCCGTTTCGTAACGGCGTCCCTGCATGTTGATTATCTGCTTCCCACACCGATGGGAGTTCCGCTGGAGGTGCGCGGCAAGGTGAAAATGATCAAGGGACGTCGTGTTGTCGTCGAGGCACGACTGATGGCCGAAGGAAAGGTCTGTGCCAAAGGCGAGGTTGTGGCCGTCCAGATGCCGGAGAATATGCGACCAGGCAAATAAAAATTTTACTGGTACAATCTCAACAATGGCCTTATAATCTTTTGATGTCGATCAAAGGAAGAAATCTTTAGAAATACTCGACCAAACAAAGATATCTCCCTTCGGTCGATATGACAATGTTTTCCCGGAACATTACACCAGCCGTGCCGGAATAATAAAAGGTGTTAATTTCCACCCGGCATGCACCGGGTCAACATCCCGCCCGGAGCCCGGTGTGTTCAGAGTGGAAACGGTACATAAATTTCCGGATACCGGCTTTCGCCGACATGACAAATGTACATTCAATTATAAAACCGTCGATTTATCGGGATACCTTATCGAGTGCACATGACATGATAAATAATTTTATTAAAACCTTCTATTTCAGCGCAACAGAAACGACAAAGAAAATCGTGACAGGGATCGCCGGAAAACTCATGGAAAGTTTTGGCGGCAAACCAGTGGTAAAAATTGATTTCACATTACCGGACGCGCGAAAGGAACCGGTGTCTTTTACTGAAAAAGATATTGTCATAGCCGGCGTGCCTGTTTATGCCGGCAGAGTCCCCAATGTATTGCTGAAATATCTCAATACTATCGAAGGGAACGGCGCCCTGGCCGTTGCCGTGGTGGTATACGGCAACCGGCACTATGACGACGCGCTGATCGAATGGCGGGATATTCTGGAATCAAGAAACTTTAAAGTCTTTGCCGCCGGCGCGTTTATCGGAGAACACTCCTTTTCCCGAATTCTGGGAAAGAATAGGCCTGATGCGCAGGATATGTTAGACGTGGCAAAATTCGCCGCTCAGATTTATCAAAAGATTACAGCCTCTCAAAACGACCTGGAAACCGTATCCGTTCCGGGGAAACAACCCTACCAGCCTTATTACCGACCGAAAGACAAAGACGGCAACCCGGTTGCCCTACACAAAGTGGTCCCCGAAACCAGCTCCGACTGCATCCAGTGTGGATTCTGCGTCAGTCTTTGTCCCATGGGGTCCATTGACGCGGGAAACGAATCCAGAATAACAGGGATCTGCATCAAATGCTGCGCCTGCATTAAAAACTGTCCTGTCGAAGCAAAATATTTTGATGACACAAATTATCTTTGGCACAAGCAGGAATTGGAAAACGCTTTCACGTCGCCTCGCCGGGAACCCGAGTTCTTTCTTTCAAAATCAGTCCGTTGATTTAGATCAATGCAATCCGAACAGTCGGCTGCTAATTTTAAAAAAGACAAATAACACCTCTAAGGAGAGTCTCTATGGCACAGCAAAAACGAATTTTAGTCATCGGCGGGTCGGCCGCCGGTCCCAAATCAGCAGCAAAAGCAAGGCGAATTGACAACGACGCCGAAGTTATTATTCTGCAAAAAGAAGCTGATCTTTCAATGGCTTCGTGCGGTTATCCCTATTACGTGGGCGGTTATTTCAATGACCGGAACGCGCTTCTTTGCACGTCCACGGGCGTTGTGAGAAATCCTGTGTTTTATTTAAACGCCAAGGATATTGACGCACGTGTCAACACCGAAGTCACCAACATCAACACGAAAAATCATTCGGTGTCTTTCAAAAATGCTGTTTCAGGAGAAACCGGCATGTTAACGTATGACAAACTCGTTATCGCAACCGGTGCCGTCCCGAGGATGCCGCCGGTACCGGGAACTGATCTCGATGGTATCACGACACTTCAGTCCATGAAGGATGCAGATTTCCTCCGCAAAATCCGCGACGAAGGAAGAATTAAAAAAGCCGTCGTCATCGGCGGGGGTCTGATAGGCATTGAAACCTGCGAGGCCCTGCAATTGGCAGGGATTGAAATTACGGTTATCGAACTTCTTCCCCAGCTGCTGACCTTTTTGGACTGGGAACTGGCCAAACTTGTAGAAAACCACGTCAAAAGCAAAGGCGCCAACGTCATCACCGAAAACGGCATTGCAGCCTTCCTGGGAGAAGAAGGAAGACTGACAGCCGTCAAACTGCAAAATGGAACGGAATTGCCTTGCGAACTGGCGGTCGTCGCCATCGGTGTTCGCCCTAATGTCAAACTGGCGAAAGAAGCGGGATTGAAAATCGGTGAGCTGGGTGGAATAGAGGTCAACGAATACATGCAAACCTCCGCCCCGGACATCTATGCTGTGGGTGATTGCGTGGAAACGCTCAACCGCATTACCGGCAGGAAAGTCCACGCACCATACGGCGATCTGGCCAATCTCCAGGGACGTGTAGCGGGTGAAAACGCCGCTTCGACAAACCGCGTAACGTTCCCCGGAACCATCCAGACCGGCATCTGCAAGGTGTTTGATTACGGTGCGGGTTCCACAGGGCTTTCGGAAACGGTTGCCAAACGGCTGGGATATCAAGATATCATCACCGTCATCAACGCGAGTCCTGACAAACCCGGTTTCATGGAGGGAAAGCTTTTGGTGACCAAACTCATTGCGGATCAAAAGACCGGTCGGATTCTCGGCGCGCAGTGTATCGGGCCGGGTAATGTCGCTAAGCAGATCGCACAATGGGCCATGGCCATTCAGGGGAAAATGACCGTGGAAGATCTCATCAACGCTGACCTTCCCTACGCACCGCCTTTCTCTTTGGCGATTGACCATTTTATTGCCACAGCACATATTATGCAGAATAAAATGAAAGGAAGAATGAAAGGCATCAGTTGCAGAGAAGTTTATGATAAAATCCGGGCCGGAGAGAAACCATTCCTGATTGATACACGCGGCCCGGAGGAATTCGAAGAGATGCGCCTGGGCATCGGCGAGACGCTGATCCCGCTGGGTGCTCTGCGAAAACGACTTGGGGAGCTTCCGGAAGACAAAAACAAGGAAATTATCTGCTTTTGCAAAATTTCGCTGCGCGGTTACGAGGCGGCGCTGGCACTGGAAGGCAACGGCTGGAAAAATGTTAAGGTGATGGAAGGCGGTATCATGGCCTGGCCGTATCCAAGGGAAAAATAAATCATTGAAGGGAAGAAAATCATGAAAAAATTTGCTTTGTTCGTTTTCAACGGCGATCCCATGTGCTTTATTCATGTGCTGCTCAACGCGCTGGATATGAAGGCCAAAGGTCATGAAGTAAAAATTATCATGGAAGGAGCTTCGGTAAAACTAATCCCCGATTTGGCAAATGCCGGTAATCTTTTGCATGGCCTGTGGCAAAAAAATATCGAGGCGAACCTTGTTGAAGGAGTATGCAAGGCCTGTTCGGGGAAGCTGGGAACTCTGGAAGCAGCCAAAGAGCAAAGGCTGAGATTGCTAGATGACATGTCCGGACATCCGAGTGTTGCAGCATACCGTGACCAGGGATATGAAATCATTACTTTCTGATCCGTGCCAAATTGCCGTTTGAAAATTGCCTGATTGTTTCGTTGACCGGCAGGAAGTGAAAAGTGATTTTTTGTGGCACGGAAAATGTTGTAATATTTCATTACCGAAACGCCGGGAAGTGTAACTGAAAACAACATAACCAGGAAAGGAGGATCGTAACCATGCCGGAGTTCGGAACACCTTTTTCAGGATTAGCGAAGAACAGGAAACTCACAAAAGATGAACTTATCAGAGCCATTCGATTCATGGTGGCGGCGGAGTATGAGGCAATTCAGCTTTACATGCAGCTTGCAGAGTCGACGGACAACAAGCTTGCCATCGAAGTGCTCAAAGACATTGCCGATGAAGAACGTGTACACGCCGGAGAGTTTTTAAGATTGCTTCACGAACTGGCTCCCGATGAGGAAAATTTCTATGCTGAAGGCGCTGAAGAAGTAGAGGAAGAAATCACAAAGATGAAATCATTAAAAAAAATGAACAGGAAATCAGGAAAAACAAAAGAAAGGAGGTAATCATTTATGGCTGAAGAAATCAAGGCCGGCTGCGCCAGACCCACCGGTGGACCGGTCGGAGAAAAACCGGCAGCAAAGAAAGAAACCCCGCAAGAACCGATGATCAAGGAGGTGAAAAGTATGGTTACCGTCGGCAAGAAGGCGCCGGATTTCACGGCACCCGCGTATCAAAAAGGGAAATTCATCAATGTGAAACTGTCCGATTATCTGGGCAAGTGGGTTGTGCTGTGCTTCTATCCCGGGGATTTTACTTTTGTCTGAGCTACCGAAATCTCGGCGGTCGCCGAGAAATATCCCGAATTTAAAAAATTGGGCGTTGAAGTGCTCTCCATGAGTGTGGACAGCGTTTTTGTCCACAAAATGTGGGACGACCATGAGCTATCCAAAATGGTCAAGGGCGGCATTCCCTTTCCGATGCTTTCCGATGGTGGCGGTAAAGTGGGCAGCGTCTTCGGCGTTTATCTGGAAGACGCCGGTGTGGAGGCACGAGGCCGATTCATCATTGATCCCGACGGTATCATTCAGGGCTTTGAAGTCCTGACTCCGCCGGTCGGCAGAAACGTGATGGAAAGCATCCGCCAGATTCAGGCCTTCCAGCACGTGCGCAAAACCAAGGGCGCCGAGGCCACACCATCCGGCTGGAAACCCGGAAAAGCCACACTCAAACCCGGACCCGATCTGGTGGGCAAGGTCTGGGAAGTCTGGAAAACGAAAATGGCGTTTGATGATTAACCTCGTTTAGCAAACAATCGGCGGGCGGCACGCGACAAAATGCCGTCCGCCTTTAAAAATCATTTTACGCCAGGAGTAAGAAAATGGCCCTGATCAAGGCAGAAGATGTATCTAAAGACTACCGGACGGAAGAGGTGACCGTGCAGGCCCTCCGGGGTCTGGATTTTGAAATAGAACCCGCCTCGTTTGTTTCGTTTGTCGGGCCATCAGGCAGCGGCAAGACAACGCTTTTAAACCTGATCGGCTGCCTGGACAAACCCACCGCCGGCAGGCTCACCGTGGCGGGAACAGATGTGGCCTTGTTGGACCGAAAAGAAAGCGCCGCCTTTCGGGGAAAGCATCTGGGGTTCATCTTTCAGGATTTCAACATGATTCCCGTCCTGACCGTTTACGAAAACATTGAGTACCCTCTCATCATGGTCCAGAATATCGAGCCCCGGGAACGTAAAGAGAGAATTTCGCGGATGCTTGCTGCGGTGGGAATGTCTGATCAGGGAGGTAAATACCCGCAGCAGATTTCTGGTGGCCAGAAGCAGCGGGTGGCCATTGCCCGCGCGCTGGTGACCAATCCCGCGCTGGTCCTGGCCGATGAGCCCACAGCCAACCTCGATTCGCAGACAGCCTATGCGGTGATCGGACTCATGAAGAAAATGCGCGATGAACTGGGAAGCACTTTTATCTTTTCCACACACGACACGAAAATTGTCGGAGAAGCGGAGGTCATCTTCCGTCTCGAAGACGGCAGACTTACAGCCAAAGACGTGAAAGGAGGGACAGTTCATGCGTAATCTTTTTAAAATCGCCATCCGCAACCTGATCCGCTACAAGCGGCGGACGCTGCTTACGGCTTCCCTCATCACCATCGGCGTGGTCTTTGTTCTGGTTTTCGTTTCCATCAGCGGGTCTTTCAAAACAATGATAACCGGCCAGATCACCGATTCGATGATGGGCCATTTACAAATCCACCGCAAAGGATATGTCGCCTCCATCGACAACCTGCCGTTAAACCTGAATATGAAACCGAAAGCCTACCAGAAAATCAAGCAGGCGCTGGCGGCGGATCCACAGGTGGAAGCCTTTTCGCCCCGCCTCAAGTTCGGCGGCATGTTCAGTAACTTCACCGAAACCACCAACATCCGCTTAAACGGCATCGATCCCGAAGCGGAATTCAGGACCGTACCGCTTTTCTCCTCCCGTATCCTCGAAGGCAAACAAACGCTTCGCAAAGGTGAAATCCTGATCCCCGCTCTTCTGGCCAAAGGCATGAAGGTCAAACCCGGAGATCCGGTCGTGATCGTGGCTACCAACGCCGATGGATCCGTCAACGGCAAACAGTTTGTTGTTGCCGGCATCCTGGAGAGCGCCACGGGACCCGGCGGACGCGACGGTTACGTCCATATTGAAGACGCGGCCGAGGTCCTGCGCATGACTAATGCCGAAATAAGTGAGGTGGCGATCAGGTTAAAGGACTTCGGACACCTGACCGCTGCAGTCCGGCAACTGGAGAATAAAATGGCAGGCGAGGTCAACCAACAGGGGCGACCGATGTTTGAAGTTCACTCCTGGGAAAACCTCTCGCCTTTTTTCAACATCGCCCGGATGATTGACGTCATGACGTTATTCATCCGCATTATGCTGATTGCCATTGTGCTGATCAGTATCATGAATGTGATGATCATGGCCGTTTACGAACGCATCCGTGAAATCGGCACGATTGCCGCCATCGGAACGCTGCCTCATAAAATCCGCTCCATGTTCATTATTGAAGGATTCTGCATGGGGGTGGTCGGCGCTGCAGTCGGCGTTGGGATCGGGGCCGCAGTCATCGCCATCGTCAACCTGATCGGCATCCGCTTTAACTTTGGCCAGCAAAAAGGATTGCTCCTCAAAGCAACGCTCGATCCGGTAGACTTGTTGGTTGTGTCAGTCATTGTTATTGTAGTTGCCGTACTGGCTAGCCTCCAGCCGGCCGTCAAAGCTTCCCGGATGGAGCCCATCGATGCGCTTAGGCATGTATAAGGAGAATATTATGAAAAAATCATTCCTGTTGAGTTTTTTGCTTGTCTTTGTGTTGACCGCATCAGTCTCCAACACGTGGGCGGACAATTCAAAAATAGCGGTCGTGTCGGAAGGAAATACGGCAGACTCTGTGGTCTGTGCGGTGGCGGCAAGAGGCCCTTATTTCCTCATTTTTGACGGCAAGGGCAAATTCATTGAAGCCCTGGACAATCCCTATCAGAATGCAGGCGGGGGCGCCAGCGGCTTGGTTGTTGATTATCTTTCAGATAAAGGCATCACAACAATCATAGCCGGCAATTTCGGAAATAAAATGATCGCAACCATGACGGCAAGGCGCATTCACTATTTTAAATTTCAGGGATCCGCCGTTAATGCTGTCAAGAAAGTTATTCAGTAGGAGAGTACTATGCTCAAAATCATTCATTTTGTTCTAGCCATTGTCATCATTCTGCCGGTGTATGCCTTTGCCCTGGACGGGACAAAGCTTCTACGGGAGATCGATCGAAATCTTTCCCCGGAATCCTACGAGTCCTACCGCAAACTCATCAATATCGAACCGGACGGCGCGAAAAGAGAGTTCACGCTTTTCACGGTCAAAAAGGGAATCGACAAAGTAGCCTCCGTATTCCTGGCGCCGGCCAGCGAAAAAGGCCGCAGCACGCTTCGGCTGGGTGACAACATGTGGCTCAACATCCCCAATGTCGGCAAACCCATCCGCATTACCAGCCTGCAATCCGTGGTGGGTGGTGTTTTTAACAATGCCGATATTCTTCAACTGGATTATGCTACGGAATACGACGTATCAAAAGTTGAGGAAGAAGATGCCGGGTATCTTTTACACCTCAAGGCTAAGACCAAGACCGTGGCCTACGACCAAATCAAAATCCGGGCCGATAAGCAAAAGAAACTGCCGACAAAAATCGAGTGTCTGACCGAGGCAGGCATGCTGATCAAAACACTTTATTTCAAGGACGTGAAGGATTTCGGGGGTGGCCTTGTCCGGCCCGCGGTGATCGAGACGGACAGCCCGCTTTACAAAGGTTACAAGTCCGTCATGATCATGGCGAAAGTCAAAAAAAGGACGTTCAAGGATGAAGTCTTTACACTGACTTTCATGCCTAACCTGGAGTCTCTGCGCTAGATGAAACGATTCGGACTCATCTTTCTGGTCATAGTGTTTTCGGCAATTTCATCTGCGACCATGGCCGAAGAAAACTACACGTTTGATCTTTCCGAAATCGAAAAGAAGCCCTATCATTTCGGAGGTTATATCGAGGCGCGTCCCGTTCTCTATGGCCTGGATACGGATGCGGCTTTATATAAGTTGCGGTTTTTCGATGATGTTGGCCGTCGAGCCCTCTTGGAGGCCAACGGCCGGGTTCTCCTGGAAGGCAGCTACGAAAAAAATATCTTCCGTGTCTTCGCCAGACTCAATACCGACCTTCAATACAACGATCACACCCACGGAATGGAACGAACCACCTTCTATGAAGCTTACGTGTCCGCCAAACCGCTCACGTCCGTCAAAATCGATGTCGGCAAGAAGACGCTGAAATGGGGCAAGGGCTATGCATGGAACCCCGTGGCTTTTGCCGACCGTCCCAAAGACCCGGATGATCCGGAACAGGCAATGGAAGGATACATCATGGCAAGTGCGGATTTTATCCGCAGCTTTGAGGGTCCGCTCAAAACTGTTTCCATAACACCGGTGCTTTTCCCCGTTTATGACCACATCAATTCAGATTTTGGCCAAAACAACAAGCTAAACGCCGCAGGTCGTTTGTATTTTCTTTTTTACGACACGGACATTGATATAATCTTCATGACCGGCCCAAGCCGTCCTGACCGCTACGGTTTTGACTTTTCCCGCAACCTGACAACGAATTTCGAAATCCATGGTGAATACGCCTGGGTTACAAACACTCGCAAAACCGTTCTGGATTCCACTGGTATGTATAATCTGGTCGAGCAGGATGCACACCGTTTTCTAATCGGTCTGCGGTATTTGACCTCATTTGATCTTACCACTATCATTGAATTTTATCACAACAGTGCCGGCTTCAATCGGGATGAGATGAAAAATTTCTTCAGTTTGATATCACAAGGATTTGATGCCTATCAAATAAAGGGAAACCGGACAGGACTTGCCCGTGCCATGAATCTTGCCGAATCCGGCTACGCCCGCCCAAATGCCATGCGTAATTATTTGTATGTCCGCCTGAGCCAGAAGGAACCATTCGATATTCTGTATTTTACGCCGTCTCTCACCTGTATGATCAACACGGACGATCTGAGCGCCAATATTATGCCGGAAATTCTCTACACCGGCATCACCAATCTGGAACTTCGGCTTCGGGCAGGCATCATCACAGGTCCGGGAGATTCCGAATTTGGCGAAAAGCAAAACGATTACCGGATTGAATTACGGGCAGGATATTATTTCTAAACGTATTATTTTGTCCGTATGATTTGACTTGGTGGCGAAGCAGGAATATGCTTATTTTTTAGACATGAGTCGAAAGGAATCTTTTGACCAACCCCAAACGAGGAAAGGAGACATTTATGCAGCAAGCAAGACTCATCTTTATCGCACTTGTACTTCTGGCGATGTGTGCCGGCGCAGGAGCGGAAGTCAAAACCGATGTGACCTCACCCGTTCAGAAAGCCGTGGATTTTAAACTGCCGGATCAGGACGGGAAAATGTGGACACTTAGCGAGACGCTCAAAGACCACAAGGCTGTTGTACTGGCCTTTTATCCCAAGGACGATACCGGCGTCTGAATACGCCAGTTTGTTGAGTTTCAACAAAACATCGCAAAATATGAAGCAAAAAAAGTTAAAATCCTGGGACTCTCACGAGATTCGGCAGAATCGCACCGCAAGTTCATTGCCAAGCACGGGCTGCACAAGATGACCCTACTCGTCGATGAAAAAGGCAAGATTGCAAAGCTCTACGATGCGGACCACTGGCTTTTGCCCCTGTCGAAAAGGGTTTACCTGATCATCGATCAGAAAATGAACGTCATTTACCGCAAAGACACGGGCTTAACAAGTTTGCTTCCTGATCAGACCCAGACACTGATCGGTGAAATCGACCGGCAAGTGCGTTAATGGGCAATATCAGCCGCGTCTGATAAAAAGAGATCGAACCAGGTTTATCCATTTACCCGGGAAACGGACCGTTTCCCCGCCGGGCGGAGCACTTCAGCCCGCGGGGAGCGGGCCGTCAAGCGACTCAAGGCAGGCATCGTCTTCACGGTTTCTTAAGAAGGCTTTGTCTTCTTCTGCTCTTATTTTGTCTTTTGGCTGCTTTTGCATCATCCACCTCAATCCATACAAGAAAATGCTTGTTTCTCCTGCTAATCCATAATAGACAAAATTTATTATTACTTCAAGGGGAACCCCATGGATATTCTTCAGGCAATTATTCTGTCTATTGTGGAGGGAATAACTCAATTTTTACCCGTTTCATCCACGGGGCCTATGATTC
>JAQVLL010000381.1 GCA_028704195.1 Smithellaceae bacterium | reverse complement strand
GTCTTTTTGTAGTATTACTGCGTGCCTTCTCTGAGGTTGGAAATAGGGTTGGAATTTGATTTTTAGGCAAAGAAAAAGGGATTACGTTTTTATCGTAACCCCTTAATTTTATTTGGTAGCGGGGGTAGGATTTGAACCTACGACCTTTGGGTTATGAGCCCAACGAGCTACCAAGCTGCTCCACCCCGCGTCAGGTTGCTATCTAAAAAGAAAATACATAGATCATTATTACCTGTGTTTGTCAAGGTGATAATTGAACGCCTTTATGAATCACGGTTTAGAAAATGAAAACTGCGGCTGCGACAACCGTCGTGTACCAGTTGTTCTTGACGATGGTTGACTGCGTAATGTTGCGTGTGCTGACGATTTTGCCGCTGATTTTAAATATTTCCTTTTTCTCGTCCCAGCTTTCATCAATATCAAAATCAATGCCTAGGGTCGAAGCCAGCATGGCGGCAGCCAAGTCTTCCGCATAGTCACCGGTTTCTTTTTCTGTCCTTCCAAAAGCATGATGCTCGCTGATATAGCCATAGGCTTTTTTATCGGCGGGAATGGCCAAACCGACGGACGAAGCCAGAAGGCGGCGCGGTTCGTTGCTGCAGCAGCGGCTCATCACGCAATACGTGATGGCGCCTGTCTGTAATTCTTTCAGTCCCTGCTTTTTGGAAATCAATTTACAGCCCGGCGGGAAGATACTGGATACCTGGACAAGGTTGCATTTCTCGATACCGGCGTCACGCAGAGCCAGTTCAAACGAATGCAGCTCTTCCTTATGCGTGCCGACACCCTTGGTCAAAAATATTTTTTTGGGAACATTTGGATTCAATTTGTCATCTCCGTCAAGCGCTTATTTTGTCATATAACCCATTAATCGATAAATCAGTTTGGCAGCCATGAAATCCGGTGCCACCATACCGGGCAACGGTGCCAGTTCAACCACATCAAACCCACGAATTTTGCATTTACCGGCAACGAGACGCAGCAGATTCAGAACATCCCTCCAGTAAAGGCCGCCCGGTTCTGGCGTTCCGGTCGCAGGCATGATCGACGGATCGAAAACATCCAGGTCAATCGAGACGTAAACATCATCGCGTAAATCCTTGCAGACGGTCTGTGCCCAGTTTTTATGATCAAAAACATAATCTGCAGAATAGGATTTTACCGGGCTTTTCGGAAGATAGTCGCCCTCTTCCCTGCTCATGCTGCGGATGCCCACTTGAACCAGCGAACAGCAATCAACAATCTGCCTGGCAACACAGGCATGATTATAAGGGGTCCCCTGATAGCTGTCCCGTAAATCTGCGTGAGCGTCCAACTGGAGAACCGTCAGTTCCGGATATTTTGCGGCCACAGCCTGAACAGCGCCCAGGGAAATACTGTGCTCACCGCCCAGCATAACCGGTATCTTGCCCGCATGGACAACCCTGTCGATTTTTTTTCTTACAGCGGAAACCATGTATCTGGGGCCTCTCGCGTCTACCTCCACCGGCGACGCAGTGTGAATCCCCGCCAGATAAGTGTCTTTTTTCAGCTCTTCATCATACAGTTCCATGTTGGCCGATGCTTCGAGAATGGCTGCCGGTCCCCGCCGACTGCCCGGCTGATACGTAGAGGTCAGATCGTAGGGCACCGGAACGACCACAAATTGAGCGTCGCGCAGTGAACACTCTGGATGTATGCCAGCAAAGTTCATGATTCCCCTCTTTTTATGATGTCTGATTCCTGGTTGTCCGTTTTGCGGCAAATCGGGAAGAGACTCAGAAAAATCCCCCGAAAAGCATAAAATGGTTCTTTTTTTAATAAAAAGTGCGGTTTTCTAGCATAAAGCTGAAAAGATGTCCAGTTTTTCATCGAAAAGCGTAAAACAATCAAGCGGGAGGCGGGTAATAACTTAAAAAGAATTTTCTGTTTTCATAATACAGAAAGGAGTAATGTTTAATCCAGTCGCCCAGAGCAACAAATGTTTTTTTCCTGCCCCCGACCTCGAAATAACGCAGAACCGGTTTATGACAATGCCCCAGGATGACCGCATCGTAATTCTCTCGCAATTTCACCGTCGCCAGGGAAAGCATCTTTTCAACCAGATAATCACTGTTGTCATCATTCACCCGCTTGCTCACATTGGATGTCCCGGCAGCCAGTGCCCACAGCAGCGTGGCAGGAATAAAACGCTGGATATGATAGAATAAACGGCTGCGCAGAATATTGCGGAACATCAAATACACACGGTCAGAATGGTCCGCAGTGTCCCCATGTGAAACGAGCATCCGAAGCCTGTCCATTTCGACGGTCGCCCATTCCTCAAACACATCCATACCCAGTATATCCTGAAAATATTCCTTCATGAAAAAATCATGATTTCCTTCGAACATATGGATGCGGACACCGGTTTTCTGCAAATCCAGCAGTCTGCTGATCACCAGGCGGAATTCAGGATGAATATGATCGCTCCGGCAAAACCAGAAATCAAAGAAATCACCAACAATATAGAGATGATCAATCGGTGTTGTTTCCCGTCCCAGTTCCCGGGTATCAATCAGCGACCGGATCTTGCCTTCCCGGAGATCCTCAAGAAACTGCATAAACCGGACATATCGTTCGTCGGCAGAGTTCTTCAAATGGGCATCGGATATAAAAACAGCTTTCATGATTCTCTCTTTTTTCGTCTGAGCATGGTTGTTCTTTAGCAGACAATCGCGTGCGAAACCATTATTTATTTTGTTAAATCTGTCAAATGGAAAACAGCAATTGATTCTTGTTTTGTCCCGTGTTTTTTGGTAGCTTTTCCGCACGGTGTTTCAGAATTTAAAGAAAGCGGATAAGGTGCAGGATAAAAAATGAACAATCATCGAGCGGCCATTCAGCGCGCCAGAGAAGTTTTGAAAATTGAAGCGCAAAGCATTTTGAGCCTTATGGATAAAATCGACCGGAATTTTTCGCGAGCGGTCAATTTGATTTACCAGTGCAAAGGGAGGGTGATTATCACGG
>JAQVLL010000380.1 GCA_028704195.1 Smithellaceae bacterium | reverse complement strand
AAATTCATCCACGGCCTTATTCTTGACCCGATTGACAGCGAAGCACACAACTGGAAGCTGGCCCGTAAGTATGAAGTGATTGCAGAAAATGAAACCCTTTCTGAAGAACATCGGGTGGATGACGCAGAGCTGGTTATCGTGGCCTATGGGACATCCGCCCGCATTGCCAAGGGGGCTATTAAAAGACTGCGAAGCCACGGCATGAAAATCGGTCTTTTCCGCCCGATCACTCTCTGGCCTTTTCCGGAGCTGAAACTGCGGGCACTGTCGGCAAAGATTAAAAATTTTCTGGTTTTTGAAATGAGCACGGGGCAGATGCTTGAGGATGTCCGCCTCGCACTGCAGGGATATGCCAATATTGAATTTCACGGACGCCCGGGCGGTGCCGTGCCTACACCGTCGGAACTGGCCAATTTTGTTGCCAGAGTGTATAATAAAAAGGATTTATAACCATCGATCACGCTGAAGGTCAGAAATAAATGGCAAAAACCGTTTACAAACGTCCCAAAAGTCTGAAAGAAGCTGTCTTTCATTATTGCCCCGGTTGCGGTCACAGCATTGCTCACCGCCTCGTCTCCGAAGTCATTGACGAAATGGGAATCCGCGGCATTACCATTGGTGTTCCGCCGGCAGGATGCGCGGTTCTCGCCTATAATTACTTTGACGTGGACATGATTGAAGCGCCCCACGGGCGCGGGCCGGCCATGGCTTCCGCCATCAAGCGCTGCCTTCCCGACCGCGTCGTTTTTTCCTATCAGGGGGACGGGGACCTTGCCGCCATCGGCATTGCGGAAAGCTTCCACGCTGCCAACCGCGGTGAAAACATCACTGTCATTTTCATTAATAACGCTGTTTACGGCATGACCGGCGGACAAATGGCCCCGACCACAATCCTCAATCAAAGAACGACAACCAGCCCAACTGGACGCAAAAAGGAACTGGATGGATATCCTATTAAGGTTTGTGAAGTTTTTTCTCAGCTCAGGGGAACGACATACGTTGAGAGATGTTCGGTCAGCTCCCCGGCCGGAGTGAATAAGACCAAAAAAGCCATTAAAAAAGCTTTTCAGTGCCAGGTCGACGGCCTCGGTTTTTCGCTTGTCGAGGTTCTCTCGCCCTGCCCCACCAACTGGAAGATGACACCCATTGATTCATGCAAATGGATCGATGAAGTCATGGCTAAAGAATTTCCTCCCGGGGTTTTCAAGGATGAGATTGCCGAGATGAAGAAATCCGCGGAGGCCGCGCTATGCTAGTGAAAACCATTTTTTGCGGTTTTGGCGGTCAGGGTGTCCTGATGATGGGCATCAGCCTGGCAAACAGCGCAATGAACAAAGGTTATCACGTCACCTATCTTCCTGCCTACGGCGCCGAAATGAGAGGCGGTACGGCCAACTGCACCGTTGCGGTAAGCGACGAGGAAATTGCGTCGCCCATCGCCTCGGAACCGGGGTGCCTGGTGGTAATGAATTCGCCTTCCCTGCTGACGTTTCAAAATAAAGTAAGCGAAGGCGGAACGATTTTTATCAATTCATCCATCGTGGACATACGTCCCAACCGCGATGATGTGAAAACCATCTGTGTTCCCTGCACCGATATGGCACAGGAACTGGGCAACAACCGGGTGGCCAACATCATCATGATGGGCGCGTTCATCAGAGAGTTGAAGGTGGTATCAGCGGAAATTTATCTAAAGAGTCTGGAAGCCATTATGGGCAGCCGGAAAAAAGCCCTTGCCGAAATTAACCGTAAAGCCTTTGCCGCCGGGTTCGATTATCTAAAGGATTAAGAAGGATATTTTATGGCCGTCAAACAAATCTCCGTTCTGCTGGGCAATGTTCCCGGATCGTTTTCCAGGCTTACCCATATTCTTGAAACCGAGGATATCGGAACCATAGCAGTGTCCGCTGCCAGCATCGAACATGACAGCCGGGTCCGCCTTGTTGTCAATGATCCGGACCGTGCCGCAGCGCTTTTGAGCAGTTTCAACTTCAACATCGAAGTGACTCCTGTCCTGGCTGCCGAGATTCCCCTGCACGCCGGCCACATCAACGCGATCCTGAAACCGCTGGCCAAGGGGGATATTAACATCCTTTATCTCTACACCACCATCAACCGCATCGGGAAAGAAACGATTGTCATCATCGGCGTCGATAAACTGGAAGAAGCCAAGGAGATTCTGGCCGAAAACTGGATTAACCTGATCGACGACGAAATTTATTCCATCCCTTAAACCAGAACCCGCCATGCCCGTATCCACAGAAAAAGAAAAAGCGCTTGCCGCAAGGATGCAAAAACTGGGCGTTTCGGAAAACGATCTTGAGGAATCCTTTATCCGTTCCTCCGGTCCCGGGGGACAAAAAGTCAATAAAAGTTCTACCTGTGTTCAGCTCGTCCATATCCCCACCGGTCTTTCGGTGAAATGCCAGAGAGAAAGATCACAGACCTTAAACCGCTATCTGGCACGTCGCCTGCTGCTGGATAAGATTGAATCACAGCAAAAAGGTTTTATCGCCGCGAAAAAAGAAAAAATTGAAAAACTCCGCCGGCAAAAGAGAAAACGAAGTAAACGCGCAAAGGAAAAAATCCTTGTTGCAAAACATCAGCAGGCCCGGAAAAAAGAACTGCGCGGGAAAGTTGTATTAGAGGATTAAGATGTCACTAACCCCGCTCGCTTCGCGCGGGGGTCGGCTTTAATCAATGTTCAAATTGTCATTTCGACCAACGGGAGAAATGTTTCTTAAACTTGATACTTTAAGATTTCTCTTCGCTTCGCTCATCGAAATGACACGTTAGCATTGTACTTCGCTTCTGAAAAGGTATAACTAACCCCGCTTCACTTCGTTGCGCGGGATAAGTTAGACTAACAAACATGACGGCGCTGCGCTTGTCCTGTTTGAGTCTAACTAAAAAAGGGAGAGAAAGTCGATGTACGCTCCCCCTCCCTGTTTAAAATATCAATAAAAATTTTTTCTTAGTCAATGTACTT
>JAQVLL010000379.1 GCA_028704195.1 Smithellaceae bacterium | reverse complement strand
GGCTCATACATTTTTTCAAGCCATTTTCCTGAATAAGGCGCTTTATGTTCCGGCCCGAAAAAGAGAGTTTCTTTTTCATCTCTGATACTGTACAACCACGGGACTATAATGGTTTCCTTTGGTAATTTTTTTAAAAGATCTTTTTCAAAGTTACGCCCCAGCATATCGTCCCATATCATCGGAATTTTTCCAATGGAGACTATGTAGTCGCAGACTTCTTTTATCCGTTGGAAATAGAGGCCCAGCTTCCCTCTTTTTTTGACGATTTCCGCGCATTTAGGACATTCCCCCAACTGCCTTGTTTCGTCCGCTCCTACGTGGATATATTTTGACGGATGGAGCGGCGAAATCTCTTTGATGAACTCTTTGAAAAGCTTGAAACTTTCCGGATTCGACGCACAGACCTGCTGGCATTTTTCTTCCGATTCGGCAACATGTGAATATTCTTTATGTTTCAGGACATATTCGGCATGTCCCAACGATTGCACAAGTGGAATTATCTGAATAAAATTATCATCCGCAATTTTTACCAATTCATTGACCTGTTTTTTGGAAAGGGCTATCGGGGAAGCTATCAATGGATGTCCGTCAAATTTAAACTTGTCTTCATATTCGACGAGCAGCGTATTTATTTTATATTTTGAAAGTTCCAGTATGCGTTCCTTCAGATAAGAAAACTTTGGCATTACCCCCTTCAAATCCCAGTGCTCGGCCCGTATTTCCATTGCCGGGAAATCTTCTATTCGGCATTTTGGAATTTTTACGCCGTCTTCCAGCATCTGGATCAGTGTAACGACTCCGTAAAAAACACCTGCCGGATCGGCTCCATGTATCAGTATTTCTTTTCCAATATCGAGAACATAGCTTTCCGGCTTTTTCAGAGATGATGCCGGAATTTTGCTAAATTTTTTACCAATAAATATTACATTGCCTGGACTGTCTATTTCTTCTGTCTGTAATTCTCTTTCCAGATTTTTTTGAACAAACTTCACAAGTCTTGCGACGGCACGATTCTGATTTTTACTTGAGAATACTTTGAGATTTTTACCGAAAATAAAAGAACCTTTTGGGTAAACCGCCTTCACCGGTTCCGGAATGATATTGAGCATTTTTTGAGTTCCTTGTTAAATAAAAGGTATTTATTCTTTGGTGGCCAAATAAACAGTTTTTTGAGTGGATATGCCGGAAGCAACATCGATAGCAGTTATGAGCCATTTGCCGGGCATGTCGTTCAATGCAAATCTAATATGCACTTGTTCATCAGCTGTGCCATGTGTATAAATCATGCGTCTGTAATGTTGCTGAACTGTCCCGTCCGGACTTTTTACGTGTATTGCAATGACGCGTCCCGCCGGATTAATTATATTTCCGATAGCAAGCCGACATTTGATATTCAGGTTGTCCCCCTGGGCAAGTGTATTAGGAATATCCAATTCCAAGGATTTCACCGGACTTTCCTGCAGAGCGAACAAGCATGCCGACTGGCGGTCGGGCAGGCCTTTTGTTTCAATACGATCAGTGAAACCTATATACTTCTGCTGCAAGACATCGTACACATGGTATTTGCCAGGAATATGTATATATCCGCCATTCCATTTCCCCGGACGATGATCCTGAATAGCGCCCAGCAGGATAAGCGATCCCGATTCAAGAATTCCGAAACGATCGCCGGGCCCACTGCCCGGAGAAAACTTTGCGAAGGGATGCACACCGGAATTTTCAATTAAATTTTCCACGAAAGAGGAAAAAGCGTCGGTGTTGCAATGGCTAATATCCATGTTTATACAGAGGGTTTTTCCTTTTCCTGATGTTTTGCTTATTATGAGAGGGATATTGTCCATAAACGCAAGGGATTCCCCATCGGTAGCCGAAATGGTATGATCTACCCCTTCCGGGACGCCTTGAGTCAAAGCGTCAATTTTATGCCATGACGGATTCATGCTTTTTTTGTTATTGGGCACATTTTTATTACGAGAAAAGCCCATGAGCGAGTCCAATAGCCCGACATCCATTTGACGACCATATTCGTTTCTTTTTCCCGGAATGCCTAAAGATACCAGCGTCCCCCCATTCCTGACAAAATCCGTGAGTGTTGCAGCTTCCGCCGCGCTGATACAGGTGGATGCCGGCAGGAACAGTATCCGCACCCTGGAAAGTTCAGAAACACCTTTTTCCAGTTGACGTCGAGTTACATATCTCCAGCCCGGCAATGAAAATTTACGGAATATCTGAATAAGCCGGCTATCTGCCAGTATCGGATTTCCTATATTCTGTCCGAGTTCTGCAATCATCCTTGACTCTGGCGAAGTCGAGTACGATGTAATGAGCAGTAATTGGAAATTCTATGACCGACAACTTAGGGAGCAGACCTCTAGGACTAAGATAATGTTACAGGCTGAAAAACTACTTAAAAGTCCTATTTCTTCTAGGGAAATGATCGCTTCGATGCAAGATGTGTTCAGAGAAGTAGAAAACGATTCTTTGGACTTTGAGATTCACGACATCCAAAGTACGATTCATAAAACTATGGGGACTATCGAGGAACGAAGGTTAAAGAAGGGTAGATTAATCGGGATCCCCAGTGGTCTAGAGGGATTAGACCTAATCACTTTCGGGTTCCAAGATAGGAGATTGTACTACGTAGGGGCAAGACCATCACAAGGGAAAACCGCTCTATTATTGAACTTTATCGATAATTGCAATGTACCTTGCGGAGTAATTTCGGCTGAAAGTGGTGAGCAAGAATTGAGCATCAGGCTTTTATCAAAGGGAGCGTTGATAGACTCACAAAGATTGGTAGTAGGTCTTTTAAAAGACAGCGAGGATGCTAAGTTAACCGAATCGGCTTCCAAATTATATGATAAATCTATTTACATATACGATGAACCGAATCCAAGTATAGACACTGTGATTAATATAGCCAGGCAGATGAAGTCTAGACATGATATAAAGATTTTATTCGTTGATTATTTACAATGTCTATCTTCATCATTTA
>JAQVLL010000378.1 GCA_028704195.1 Smithellaceae bacterium | reverse complement strand
CTCCTGCATGTCAAGACGTGAGGCGTAAAATCATAAACATTTAACTTAATTGTAAATATTTCTTGCATTTCGTTTTTTATCTGCTAAAAAAACAACGAGCGTTCGATGTTTTTTGACCGGACGCTGATGTATCAGCGGGAATCTTAATCAGCAGCATTCAAAAAGTTTTGATCACCACGATCAAATTTTCATTTTGACCGGAGGGTGAAATCTTACAAGGTGTTCATTTTAAAATTTTGAGTACCTGACTCTTAATCATTGAGAGGTAAAAATATTATTTCTGAAGGAGGGGTTTATGTCGTTAAATCAACTGGTGGATTCGCGTGATGTCCGTTTTATCATGTTTGAAATGCTGGAACTGGAGAAGCTTAACCGTTTTGACCGCTTCAAAGATTTTGACCGGAATCTTTATGAGGATACGCTTGATCTTGCCGAAAAAATTGCCCTGGAACAGTTCTACCCCTCGAACAGTGATGGAGATAAAACAAGCCTGAAGTTTGATCCCAAGAAAAATGAAGTCAAGGTTCCTGAATCCTTCCACAAGGCCTTCCATTCATATATTGATGCAGGTTTCCACTCTCTTGTATTTCCTCCGGAAATGGGTGGAATGGGCTTTCCTTCCTGCGTTTCGATGGCGGCATCGGAGTATTTTAATGCAGGCAACACGGCCTTGACCATGTATTGCGGTGCGATCACCGGCGCGCTTTATATCCTCGCGTCTTTTGGTTCGGAAGAAGTGAAGAATACGTTTATTCCCAAAATGATGGAGGGGAAGTGGGGCGGTACGATGTGCCTGACCGAACCGGGCGCCGGATCGGACCTCGGTGCATTGAAGACCAAAGCGGTCAAACAGCCGGATGGCACTTATTTGATTACCGGCCAGAAAATCTTCATCTCAAACGGCGAACACGACATGACAGAGAACATCATTCATCCGGTTCTTGCGCGTATTGAAGGTGATCCGGAAGGGACGAAGGGAATTTCCATTTTCGTTGTTCCGAAATTTCTGGTGAACCCGGATGGTTCTCTCGGGGCGCGCAACGATGTCATCTGTTCAGGTATTGAGCATAAGATGGGGCTCAAGGGGAACGCTACCTCCACGCTTAATTTCGGCGACAACGGCAAATGCGTCGGCTATCTGCTTGGCCAGGAGCGTCAGGGCATGAAAGTGATGTTCATGCTGATGAATGCGGCCCGTATCCATACGGGAGTGCAGGCAGAGGCTGTTTCCTCCGCCGCTTACATGCACGCGGTTACGTATGCCCGTAACCGCATTCAGGGTGCCCATATCACGCAAATGTTGAACCCCTCCGCCCCGAAAGTGCCGATTATAGAGCACCCCGATGTAAAACGCATGCTCCTGTATATGAAAAGCACGATCGAAGGCATGAGGATGCTTTTTCTGTTCCTTGCCTATCATGAAGATATTATGCATTCATCGTCCCTGGCCGACGAGGTTAAAAATTCGACGGCGATTGTGGAAATCCTCACCCCTATCGTGAAGGCCGGTATTTCCGATGCCGGCTGGCTGGTTACCGCTGAAGCCATGCAGGTGTATGGCGGCTATGGTTACTGCCAGGAGTATCCGGTTGAACAGTATGCGCGCGACGTCAAGGTTTTCTCCATTTATGAAGGCACCAATGCCATTCAGTCGCTTGATTTGCAGATGCGCAAAATCCTGATGAATCCTGAAATGTACAACTATCAGGTTCTCAAGAAATACATCGCAGACACGATCGACAAAGCCAAAGGCATTGTCGATGATCGCTACGTGGCGCCGGTTGAGCGCGGAATGGAAAAACTCGATGAAATCATCGCCATGATGGGAAAGCAGCTTCAGGAAGGCAAGTTCATCGCCCTGGTGGCGAACGCGACCCCTCTCCAGCAGGCGATGTTCCCGCTGATTGTGGCCTGGCTGCATCTGTGGAGTCTGACGATTACGATTCCGAAGTCCAGGGCCCTGCTGGGCGATGCCAAAGGCGCCGACCGCAAAAAGATCCTTGAAGAAAACGATGAAGCCGCCTACTACAGCGGGCGCGTGCTGTCTTCACAGTTTTTCATCGGTGCAGAGTATCCAAAATTCTTCGGCATGGTGGAGTGTATCATGAATAATGAAGGCGCGGCCATTAAGGCTGATTCCGCAAACTTTACCGGGGCGTTGAAGGAGTGAACCCGGAGGACAGGAAGCGGGAGAGAAACACCGGACAGGGAAGTTGAACCTGAAAAACAGAAAACGCGATTTATGCGAATATTATTTCAAGGAGGTCCCGGCTTATGATGATGAAACCCTGGCATAAATTTTATGATTACAATGTTCCCTTTGTGATCCGTTATCCCGGCAACCCGGCGCATAAGATTTTTCTGATGACGGCCGGTATTCATCCGGATAAGGTCTGTACCCGCTTTTACGGAACGGATCTGACCTATTGGCAAATACGTGAGCAGGTCCTCAGAATGGCCAATGCGCTGGCGGCGAAAGGAGTGAAAAAGGGAGACCGCGTGGGTGTTCATCTTCCCAACTGTCCGCAGTTTATCATATCCTATCTGGCCATTATGCATCTGGGCGGCATCGTGGTGAATATGAATCCGCTCTATACGTCCGCCGAACTGCACTTCATCATAGAAAATACCGAAATGGACACGCTGATCACGTTCGATATGTTTCTGGACAACGTCCGGAAAGCGGTTACGGATACCGGATTGAAGCGCGTGGTGGTCACGAAAATCACGGATTACATCAACGGGCTGGGTGTGAGTACGGCAAAGAGCCTGGATCTCGAGGAAGGATGGCTTCATTTTTCCGAACTCATTGAGAACTGCAAAGACACACGTCCGCCCCGGATCCAGATTGTGCCGGATGATCCGGCAATGATCCAGTTTACCGGAGGAACAACCGGGTTTCCCAAGGGGGCGCTTTTGACCCACGGCAACCTGGTGGCGGCTACTTTTCAGGCCGGCATGTGGGCGGCGCCCGGTGTGTATTCGCCCCATGCCATGC
>JAQVLL010000377.1 GCA_028704195.1 Smithellaceae bacterium | reverse complement strand
ATGCTGGACCATTCCCTTTTCGGTTTGAATCCAACAGGTTATCACCTGGTCAATCTTCTCTTTCATGTCTTGAATACGATTTTTCTGTTTCTTGTCTTGCGCCGGATGACCAGGGCGCTTTGGCCAAGCGCCTTTGTGGCTGCCCTGTTTGCTATCCATCCACTTCACGTGGAGTCTGTCGCCTGGGTCGTTGAGCGCAAAGATGTTCTCTCCACTTTTTTCTGGATGCTCACCATGGGAGCCTACAGCTATTATGTGGAACAGCGGACGTTACGGAGATATGCTTTTGTCCTTTTGTTCTTTGTCCTGGGCTTAATGTCCAAGCCCATGCTCGTGACCCTGCCGTTTGTGCTTTTGCTTCTGGACTTCTGGCCCCTGCAGCGTTTTTCCGATGCGCGACCTAAAGCACGGATTCCAATTCCTGAAATTAAACCGGAAGCGTCTGAAGGAAAGAAAAAGAAATCCAGAAAAAAGGATGCTGAAAAAGCGGTCGCGGCGGTAAAAGCAGTAGAAGTCAGCAAACCGGTCACTCCCGAATTCAAATGGTCCTTGATTTATCCTATCCTTTTGGAAAAAGTGCCTTTATTTGTGCTTGCCGTTCTTTCCAGCGTTGTAACCTACCTGGCTGCGCATAGTTCAGGGACAGCAGCATCCGTTGATGTTTTGACGCCGGCTGTTCGTATTGGAAACGCATTTGTTTCCTATATTGTTTACATTGGCAAAATGATCGTGCCGGTCAATCTTGCCGTCCTTTACCTTCACCCGGGGAAGGTGGTTCTCTGGCAGGTGATCGGGGCTGTAATACTTTTGATTACGGCAACCTATTTTGTGATCTGGAAAGCCAAAAAATTGCCTTATCTGGCAACCGGCTGGTTCTGGTATCTGGGTACGCTTTTGCCGGTCATCGGCATTGTTCAGGTAGGAATACAGGCCATGGCGGACCGTTACACTTATGTTTCCCTGATCGGATTGTTCATCATGGCAGCCTGGGGAATTCCGGAACTCCTGAAAAATTGGAAATACCGGCGGGAAATCCTTGCAGTAGTATCGGTGTTGAGCCTACTAGTTTTTTCCGTCATAACATGGAACCAGGCCGGCTACTGGAAAAACAGCATAACGCTGTTTGATCATGTTTTAAACGTTACCCGCGATAACTGGTTCATATCCAATAACAGGGGGCTTGCCTATAAAAATCTTGGCGATTACCCTCAGGCGATTAAAGATTTTGACGAGGCAATCCGGATCAGGCCGGATTACGCGGAAGCTTATTATAACAGGGGCCTTGCCTATAAAGCGCTTGGGAATGCGAGGCAGGCGATTGCCGATTACAGTCGGGCCATCAGGATCAAACCGAATATGGCGGAGGCATACAACAACAGGGGGAACGCCTACGGGGAATCCGGTGACTGCAATCTGGCCCTCATGGATTTTAATGCCGCGCTGGAGATCAATCCGTCTTTTGCGGAAGCCTATATGAACAGGGGGAACGCTTACAATTGCCTGGGCAATTATCAGCAGGCGATTGAAGATTATGGTAGGGCAATTGAAAAAAAACCGGATTACGCAGCTTCTTATTACAACAGAGCGGTGGCTTATTCAAAGATGGGCAACGGAAAACTTGCAATTCTTGATCTGAAAACAGCGGCCGGACTGGGTGATGAACGTGCCAGGAATTTCTTGAGAAGTAAAGGGATAAACTGGTAAATTACATTTTTTACGTCCAAAATACGCAATAGAGATCTTGTAATGTTCTGAATTTAATTTTTTGTCATTTCGGGCCGAAGGGAGAAATCTTTAACAAACAAGGATGATTAAGATTTCTCTTCGCCCCGATTAATCGGGACTCATCGAAATGACAGCTTTGATTTTTTTATATTTCTATTGCAGAATCTGGGTTAAAAATATCTTAAGTGAAGGAAAACATGGATTTTGGCACTTATCAGAAAACAAGAATAAATCACTGGGATGCCATTGCGCGCAAGACGGATTCGTGGAGGGGATGCAGCGCGGCTTACCATGAACGTCTTGAGGAGGTTTACCGGTTTTGGGTTGCGCCCGGTCAGCGTGTCCTGGAACTGGGATGCGGAAGGGGGGATTTGCTTGCCGCCCTCCAGCCTTTGAAGGGTGTGGGCGTTGACTTTTCTCCGGAAATGATTCTGCGTGCAAAAAAGCGCTATCCTGACCTGACGTTTGTTGAGGCGGACTGTCACCATCTGGAGGATATCGAAGGTCCCTTTGACGCCATTATCCTTTCGGATCTTATCGATGACGTCTGGGATGTGCAGGAGGTCTTTACCGGGCTTTCGCGGCTCTGCCATGACAGAACACAAATCATGATAAATTCCTACAGCCGGGTCTGGGAACTGCCGCTTTTTGTTGTTGAAAAACTCGGTCTGGCAAAACCCAAGTTGTCACAAAACTGGCTGACCATAGACGACGTCTCCCACATCATGAGCCTTGCGGACATTGATGTCATCCGAAGCTGGCATGAAATTCTGCTTCCCCTTCGTTTGCCCGTTATTGCAGGGTTCTTCAATAAGTTTCTGGCCAGGCTCTGGCCGTTTCGGTTTTTCACGCTGTCCAACTTTATTCTGGCCCGTCCGCGCCCCAAAAATGTTTCCACGGATCCTCTGGTTTCCGTCATTGTCGCGGCGCGAAACGAAGCGGGAAACATTGCTGAGATTTTCCGGCGGACCCCGGACATGGGTGCGGGAACGGAAATCGTCTTTGTTGAAGGACACTCCCGGGATGACACCTATACCGTCATTGAAAAAGAAATCGCCAGGCACCCCGAAAGAAAAAGCCAGCTGCACCGTCAGACGGGCAAGGGAAAAGGCGATGCTGTGCGGCTGGGATTTGCCAAGGCAAAAGGCGACGTCCTGATGATCTTGGATGCCGACATGACCGTCCCTCCCGAAGATCTTCCGCGCTTTTACGAAGCCCTGGTCAGCGGCAAGGGTGAATTTATCAACGGTGTGCGTCTTGTTTATCCCATGGAAG
>JAQVLL010000376.1 GCA_028704195.1 Smithellaceae bacterium | reverse complement strand
CAGCATCATGCCGCAAGCGGCCGATATGCCATTTTCCAATTCCTAATCTGGGTACTCCAAAATTTTCACATCATTAACATTTCCACCATTATCATTAATCGCCTTAAGGGCACCATCTTTACGCGCACGGTGGCCGACATCCTCCGTGGAAGGCATGACAATTCCAAATTTTCGATGTCCAAGCCGCCAGAGATACTGTCCGGCCTGATAACGGCCATCAAAATGTTTAACACTAATATTACAATTACCTTCAAACACCGGCATATTACCTATGATCACATGTGGATAGTCCAGCTTGCCTATTTCCATACCAATCGAATAAATTTTCGGGCTCGCCAAAACCACTACCCCCTGTATCTGGTGTGTAATGATCAGACGATTGATATTTTCCAGAGATCTGGAATCTGCGTTACAGGAAATAATCTGCACGCAGTATCCAGCGTCAAACAAATTTTCCGTCAAGCCGGAGACTAGATCGGCCTGATAGGTTGAACTCAACCATCCGGGTGTCGGAAAGACAACAAGAGCAATAGTCTGAACCGATGACGCTTTCCATCTAGGCCTGAATTGCATCTGCTCCATAACGTCACTTATGCGCCTGGCGGTTTTGCTGTTCACTCCTTTACGGGAATTCATAACCTTGGAAACCGTAGCAACGCTTACGCCTGCTTTGTCGGCAATGTCATAAATGGTTGTTGCCATAATCATGCTCTCGTCATAGAAAGTGTTTCGTTCACTTTCTATATTATAACACAAAATACCGCTAGGTCAATAGTATTTAGGCAATATTTTATTTTTTATTCTTGAAACAGTTTCTTTATATGGTATCATATTTACAGATGCAAAACGCATATATCATTAATTCTTTTTCAAGGGAAGCTTAACAATGCGTATAAAACAAAAGCTTTTGATGGCGTCTTCGCTGACTATTGTGTTAGCAGTATCCTTTATTGTAAATGCTCAGACATCAAAGCCTGAAAAAACATTACAACCACCAAAATTACCAGAGCGAATGAGAGGTTCGACATGCCATGGAAATCTTTTGACCCATGCAGAGGTTCGCCGGCTTGCCCAATTGGGAATTAACTTTTTGAGAATCAATTTCACAGCAGATGACACCAAGCTACAAAGAAAGAAAATCATCAGCTCGCCGGAAACGCCGCTCATTCACTGCAAAAAGAGCATTCAGAACTTAAAAGCCACGCTGGCGGCATGTAAAGAATATGGCATTTCCGTCATGATATGCTGCTGTGCCGCTGAAGCCAGGCCAGGTAAAGACGCCTCCACAAAGGAACTGGATGAATTAGGCGACCGTATAAGCAGATTCTGGAAAGCTTTCGCTACGGAATTCAAAAACGACAAAACAATAGTTGCCTATGATACTTACGGTGAACCCAATTTTGATAACATTGAAGCATGGAACAAACAACAGGAAAAAGCCATCAACGCCATTCGTAGCGTTAACCCTACCATGTGGCTAGTCATAGAACCGTGTCCGTATGGATTGGCATCAGCCTATGAAAATTTCAAGCCGTTTGGCGACCCATATGTTATTTATGATGTGCAGTTTTACGATCCGCATAGTTACACGCACCAAGGCGTTCATAAGCTCCCGGAACATCTACCTCAGTATCAATCGGAGTATCTTCGAGGAAAACTTGTGTATCCAGGCAATTTACGAATGTTTCCGGGAAGTAAAACTGAGTATTGGGACAAGGAAAAATTGCGTGAACAATTAAGATATGTGGTCGAATTTCAAAAGAAAAACCAATGCAGGATCATGGTTGGAGAATTCGGCGTTGTCCGGTGGGCACCAGGCAGAGAAAAATGGATTAAAAATGTTCTCGAACTATTTGAAGAATACGGCTGGGATTGGGCATTTCATTCTTTGAACAGCTGGAACGGCTGGAATCCAACTTTTGCCCCGGATGATCCAGAAACTGGGGAGCCTGACGGCTATTTAGAAACTGAAACATTTAAAGAATTGAAAGCCGGCTGGGCAAAGAACAAAAAAAGATAACGATACTGCAAAAATTCTATAAGGTTCATTTTTTCTAAAATCACAGGGTACAGATTAGGGTACAGTAGCCCATGTTTACCAAAAAGAAAAGGACTCGCATTTCTGCAAGTCCTTTTTTCTCAGATACTTTCAAACTACGCACGGCAGGATTCGAACCTGCAACCTTCGGTTCCGTAGACCGACGCTCTATCCAATTGAGCTACGCGCGCTGATACTCCTAAAATTTACAAAAAAACAGCAAAGTCCCGCCGTTACGGCAGGGTCAGATTTATACCAGCCGGTGCATTTTTAATCAAGGCTTTGGCCCCGAATTTTAAACTTTTTTTGCCGGCCACCGCCGCAACAGCCACCCAGTCGGCAAGTTACAACCACCTGCCGCAGACAATTAATCGCCCCCTTTTTTATCAGGATACGCTTGACCGGGGGACGATTTTTGCTACACTCTTAAGCCTTGCCGGCAGGCTGCGGATTACCGCTGCCGCTTAAATACACCGCGGGGTGTAGCTCAGCTTGGTTTAGAGTGCTTGACTGGGGGTCAAGAGGTCGCAGGTTCGAATCCTGTCACCCCGATTTCGGCAATTTTCCCAAAAAACGATATGCACGGCATATCGTCTATCGCCTTTTAGGCGGCGGCCCAGTGGGCGCTTCGTATTCACTGATATAACCATCGTTATTTCTATCGAAATCCTTAAAACGTTCCGGCGGACCATCAAACTCTTGCCGAGATACTTTGCCATCGCCGTTTGTATCAAGTCGGTCAACAAAGTTGCGTTTTGATGGCGGAGCATTTTCCCCGCTGTCCTCCGGAAGCTTTTGTGTTTTGCGGAGCGGTCCTGATTTCCCTGTCATTCCCAGCTTAGGTCCTTTTGTTTTTGGCATGGCTGTACCGCCTCGAACACAGCGTGCAAAATTATAAATGCGGACGACATCGCCTTGAGGGCCTCGCCCTTGCGAGTATTTTGACGGGTCACCGCTCTTTGGATCGCTGCGCT